>DATINN010000051.1:0-3034 GCA_035474175.1 Mycobacteriales bacterium
GCCGAGATCGGCGCGATGACCAAGGCTGCGGTGCGCACGTTGCGCGCGGTGTCGCGGGCCGAGGGGTTCAACGTCGGGATGAACCAGGGCGTCGCCGGCGGCGCCGGCATCGCCGCCCACCTCCACCAGCACGTCGTGCCGAGGTGGGGCGGCGACACCAACTTCATGCCGATCGTCGGGCACACCCGGGTGCTGCCGCAGCTGCTGGGCGACACCCGCAAGCTCATCGCCCAGGCCTGGCCCAGCGCTTAGACGGCGACGTCGACGACGAGGCGGTCCGGGCCGGTGAGCGTGAAGACCCGGAAGCCGGCCTTGCGCTGCTGCCCGATCCCGTACGACAGGACGCCCTCGAACTCGCCCGCGCCGCGGACCTGCCGCAGCGCCGGGAGGCCGGGGGAGAGGTTGGGCTGCGCGGACGGGTGCGCCATCCAGTCCGTGCCGTGCACCACGACGAGGATGTCGGCCGCGCCGGCCAGCGGGATCGGTGTGCCGCTCGGGTCGGCGGTCACCTGCGTGACGTAGCGGACCTCCCACGAGGAGACCGCGGCGGTCGAGGTGAACACGACCCGGTCGAAGCCGGCGTGCGAGCCGGTGGTCACGGCCGTCACCGTGACCGGGGCGGCGCCGCCGGTGACGGGTGCGGTCCCGAAGCCGGGCAGGGCGGCGGCCGGACCGGCGGTCAGGGCGAGCACCCCGGCGGCGGCGACGGCGACGGCGGTGAGGGCGACGGCGATGCGGCGGACGGACATGAGGACCCCCTCGGAGCCCCGGGCGGCGCACCGCCGGGATGCATCAGGGACGCTCCGACCCCCCATCCGGTTGACGCCCGATGCCACCCCTGCCCCGAAGGGCAGGGGCACGCCGCACCAGCCCCGTCCCCTCGGCGGCCGCACTGCGCCCGTCCGCGGAAGCCCCCATCCGTCGGCGGCCGCGCCGCAGCTGTGAGAGGCGAGCCTCAGGCGACGGCCGTGCCGGGAAGGGCCAGCACGGAGAGAACTGGCGGGGTCAGGACTGGGCGGCGGCCTCGACGGCCTTGCGGGCCTCGTGCTCGGGCATCGGGTCGTGCCGCAGGTAGCGGCGGGTGAACCGGCCCGTCCCGGCGGTGATCGCGCGCAGGTCCACCGCGTAGCGCAGCAGCTCCAGCTCCGGCACCTCCGCGCTGACGACGCTGCGCTCGCCGCCGATGGACTCGGTGCCGGTGACGCGCCCACGCCGCCCGGACAGGTCGCTCATCACCGCGCCGACGTGGTCGTCCGGCACCGTGACCGTCACCGCCTGCACCGGCTCCAGCAGCGACACGGTGCCGGCCTTGGCCGCCTCGCGCAGCGCCAGCGCGCCGGCGACCTGGAACGCCGCGTCGGACGAGTCGACGCTGTGCGCCTTCCCGTCCACCAGCGTCACCTTGAAGTCGACCACCGGGAAGCCGGCCGCGACACCGCGCTCCATCTGCGTCCGCACGCCCTTCTCCACCGACGAGTGGAACTGCACCGGCACCGACCCGCCCACGACCTTGACCTCGTACTCGAAGCCGGATCCGGTCGGCAGCGGCTCGACCTCGATGTCACACACCGCGTATTGCCCGTGGCCGCCGGACTGCTTGACGTGCCGGCCCTTGGCCGAGGCGCGGGAGGCGAAGGTCTCCCGCAGTGGCACGACGACCGGCACCGTCTCCAGCTCGACGCCCTGCTCGCGCAGCCGGTCCAGCAGCACGTCCGCGTGCGCCTCGCCCATGCACCACAGCACCAGCTGGTGGGTCTCGGCGTTGCGCTCCAGCCGGAGCGTCGGGTCCCCGGCGGTCAGCTTGGTCAGGCCCTTGGCCAGCGAGTCCTCGTCGCTGCGGGTCTTGGCCCGGACCGCGATCGGCAGCAGCGGCTCGGGCATGTCCCAGGGCTCGATCAGCAGCGGCTCCTCCCGGGAGGACACCGTGTCCCCGGTCTCCGCGCTGGCCAGCTTGGTCACCGCGGCCACGTCGCCGGCCACCGCGTAGTCCACCGGCCGCAGCGTCGCGCCCAGCGGCGAGAACAGGTGCCCGATCCGCTCGTCCACGTCATGGTCGTCGTGCCCGCGCGCGGCCATCCCGTGCCCGGAGACGTGCAGCGGCGTGTCCGGCTTGAGCGTGCCGGAGAAGACCCGCACCAGCGACACCCGCCCCACGTACGGGTCGACGGTCGTCTTCACCACCTCGGCCACCAGCGGGCCGGCCGGGTCGCAGGTCAGCGGCGCGTGCGGGGTGCCGTCCACGCCCGTCACCGGCGGCACCTCGTGCTCCGGCGGCGCCGGGAACGCGCTGGTCAGCACCTCGATCAGGGCCTCGGCGCCGAGCCCGGAGGTGCCGCAGGCGGCCAGCACGGGGTGGAAGGAGCCGCGCGCGACCGCGGTCTCCAGGTCGTCGATGAGCGTCCCGATCGGGATGTCCTCGCCGCCGAGGTAGCGGTCCATCAGGGACTCGTCCTCGGACTCGGCGATGATGCCCTCGATCAGCTCGTTGCGCTGGGCCTCGATCAGCGACAGGTGCTCCGGGTCGGCCGGCCGCTCGACCAGGCTGCCGGTCGAGTAGTCCTGCACGGTCCGCGACAGCAGCCCGATCAGCCCGGCCACGCCGCCGTCGTCGCCGTGCAGCGGCAGGTAGAGCGGCAGCACGTTGTCGCCGAAGACGCGGCGGCAGACCGCGACTGACTCCTCGAAGTCGGCCCGCTGGTGGTCCAGCCGGGTCACCACGACCGCGCGCGGCATCCCGACCGCGGCGCACTCCTCCCACAGCGCGATCGTGGTCGCGTCCACGCCGTCGACGGCCGAGACCACGAACAGGGCGGCGTCGGCGGCCCGCAGGCCGGCCCGCAGCTCCCCGACGAAGTCGGCGTACCCGGGGGTGTCGAGCAGGTTGACCTTGATCCCGTTGAGCTTGAACGGCGCCACCGAGAGCGACACCGAACGCTGCTGCCTGACCTCGGCCGGGTCGGAGTCGGACACGGTGGTGCCGTCGGGCACCGAACCGGCCCGGGAGATGGTGCCGGTGGCCAGCAGCAGACCCTCG
>DATINN010000052.1:0-14150 GCA_035474175.1 Mycobacteriales bacterium
CAAGCTCAGTCCCGCCTCCGCTGGCAGTTGGAACCTAACAGTTCTGCACCTGGGCGCGCCGCTGGCCCGGGTCGAGCTGCAGGCGTCGCTGGCCACCCTGCTCACCGACCAGCCCGGGCTGGCCCTGGCCGGGGAGCCGGAGCGGCACCCGACCTTCACCCACCGCGGCCTGGCCACCCTGCCGGTGACCGTGTAGACGAGCCCCGGCTCGCGGGCGCGCAGGCCGGCCTGGACGGGACGAGCGCGCCGGGGACAACCGGGGCAGGGTGGAGGCATGACACAGGCAGATGCGGCCGGGACCTGGAAGCTCGGCGGCGACCTCGAGGTCGCGCGGATGGGATACGGGGCGATGCAGCTCGCCGGCCGGGGCGTGTTCGGCCCGCCGGCCGACCGGGACCGGGCCGAGCGGGCCCTGCGCACCGCGATCGAGCTGGGCGTGAACCACGTCGACACCAGCGACTACTACGGCCCGTACGTGGTGAACGAGCTGATCCGGGAGACCCTGAGCCCGTACCCGGAGGGCCTGGTGCTGGTGACCAAGATCGGGGCCCGCCGGGACGAGGCCGGCCACTGGCTGCCCGCGTTCAGCCCGGACGAGGTCCGCGGCGCCGTGCACGACAACCTCACCCGGCTCGGGGTGGACCGGCTGGACGTGGTCAACCTGCGGCCGATGGAGAAGGGCATGTCGATCGCGGCCGCCTTCACCGCGCTGGCCGAGGCCCGGGAGCAGGGGCTGATCCGGCACCTCGGCATCAGCAACGTGGACGCCGGTCAGCTGAAGGAGGCGCAGGGCATCGCGCCGGTGGCCTGCGTGCAAAACCAGTACAACGTGACGGACCGGGCCGACGACGAGCTCGTGGACGCCTGCGCCGAGCAGGGCATCGCGTTCGTGCCGTTCTTCCCGCTCGGCAGCGCGTTCGCGCCGTTCGACACCTCCGCGCTGGAGCCGGTGGCGGCCCGGCACGGGGTCAGCGGGCGGCAGGTCGCGCTGGCCTGGCTGCTGCACCGCTCGCCCAACATCCTGGTCATCCCGGGCAGCTCCGACCCCGACCACGTGGCGCAGAACGTGGCCGCGGCCGCGATCACGCTGACCGAGGAGGACCTGGCCGAGCTCAGCAGCTCGGGAACCTGACCTCGGCCAGGTCGGGCAGCAGGGCGTAGTGGGTGTCGATCGGGGATGCGGCCGCGTCCTGCATCTCCGAGACCAGCACCGACACCGGGTACGGGCTGGGGCACTCGTCCGGCAGCGCGAAGTGCAGCGTCGCGACCACCCAGCCGGCCGGCTGGACCTCGACCGGGTCGACCCGCTCCAGCCGGTTGTCGCTCAGGGTCCGGCCGCGGGTCTTGCAGGTCCCGGACCGGATCGTGTAGCCGCGCTCCTGGAGCCCCGACATCGGCAGCTCCGGCGTCACGGCCGTGAGCCGGACCGGCCGGCTGCCGTTGTTGCGGAGGCTGAAGGAGACGTCCAGGGCCGACGGTGCGGTCGCCCGCACCGGCCGGCAGACGTCACCGAAGGCCAGCGACGGCGTCGGCGGCAAAGACGCGGCCGGCGACCGGGTCGGCGTCGGCGCGGCCAGCGGCTCCGTCACCCCCTGCCGCAGCGCGGTCACCGCGACCGCGACCAGCCCGACCGCGACCAGCGCGACCAGCGCCACCCGGCCCCGCGAGGGCGCCGGACCACCGCTGACCTCGTCGCTCACCCTCCGATTGTGGCAGGCTCCACCGCAGAGGGAACCCGACGCGAGGAGGCGCCGTGCGCGGTCTGATGCAGGACTACCCGCTCACCCTGCCGTACGTCTTCGACCGCTTCGAGCGCCTGTTCGGCGAGAAGAAGCTGGTCTGGAACACGGCGTCCGAGCGGAAGCGGACCACGGTCGCGGAGTGGACCGAGCGGGCCCGGCGGATCGGCGGCGTGCTGGACGCGCTCGACGTCCCGGCCGACGGCCGGGTCGGCACGTTCGCCTGGAACACCGCCGACCACCTCGCGCTCTACTGGGCCGCGCCCTGCACCGGCCGGATCCTGCACACGCTCAACATCCGGCTGTTCCCGGAGCAGCTGACGTTCGTGGTCAACCACGCCGAGGACGACGTGGTGTTCGTGGACCGGTCGCTGCTGCCGCTGTTCTGGAAGCTGGCCGACACGTTCACCACCGTGCGGCACGTGGTCGTGATGGACGACGGCGCCCCCAACGAGCTGCCCGACGACCCGCGGGTGCACCTGCTGGACGACCTGCTGGCCGACGCGCCGCCGGTCCGGTTCGCGGCCGAGGACGAAAATGCGGCGGCCTCGATGTGCTACACGTCCGGCACGACCGGCAACCCCAAGGGTGTCGTGTATTCGCACCGGTCGATCTACCTGCACTCGATGGGCGTGCTCAACGCGTCGGCCGGGATCGGGATGATGGAGCGCGACCGGGTGCTGCCGGTGGTGCCGATGTTCCACGCCAACGCCTGGGGCTGGGGCCACGCGCCGCTGTTCGCCGGCACCGAGCTGGTGCTGCCCGGCCCGCAGATGACCCCGGCCGCGATCGCCGCGATGCTGGAGGAGGAGCGGGTCACGATGACCGCCGGCGTGCCCACGATCTGGATGGGCATGCTGCCGGAGCTGGACGGCCGCGACCTCTCCGCGCTGCGGGCCATCCTGTGCGGCGGGTCGGCGGTGCCCAAGGCGCTGTCCGAGGCCTACCGGGAGAAGCTCGGCCAGCCCATCCTGCACGCCTGGGGCATGACCGAGACCAGCCCGCTGGGCTCGATCAACGGCACCATCAGCGCGTACGACGGGCTCGGCGAGCAGGCGGCCGCGGACGTCCGGGCCCGGCAGGGCATCCCGCCGGTCGGCGTCGACGCCCGGATCGTCGAGCCGGGCACGCTGGACGAGCTGCCCTGGGACGACAAGGCCACCGGCGAGCTGCAGGTGCGCGGGCCCTGGATCGCGGCCGACTACTACCGGGTCGAGCACTCGGAGGAGTCCTTCACCGCCGACGGCTGGCTGCGCACCGGCGACGTCGGCGCCATCGACCCGTACGGGAACATCCGGCTCTCGGACCGGACCAAGGACCTGGTGAAGTCCGGCGGCGAGTGGATCAGCTCGGTCGAGCTGGAAAATCACCTGATGGCGCACCCGGCCGTGGCCGAGGCCGCGGTCATCGGCGTGCCGCACCCGCGCTGGCAGGAGCGGCCGCTGGCCACGGTCGTGCTCAAGGACGGGCAGTCCGCGACCAAGGAGGAGCTGCTGGAGTTCCTGGCCCCGCGGGTGGCGAAGTGGTGGCTGCCGGACGACGTCGTGTTCATCGACGAGGTGCCGAAGACGTCGGTCGGCAAGTTCTCCAAGAAGGACCTGCGGTCGCGGTTCGCCGACTACCAGCTGCCGGACGTGGCTAGCTCGTCCTGAGCAGCGGGATCAGCAGCTCGTCCTCGGTCAGCGCGCCGTGCTGGCCGGTGAGGGCGGACAGCACCGGCTCGGCCTCGGTGCGGGTGACGATCGTGCTCCCGGTGCAGGCGACGACGACGTCGCCGATCCGGGGCTCGACCCGGGGCTGGACCGGGCCGAACCAGCCGGCCGCGATCGCCTCGGCCCGGGACAGCACGGTGGCCCGGCCGGCCAGCTGCTCCCGCCAGCCCGCCAGCACGTCGGCGGCCGCGCCGGGCTCGGCGTAGACGTGCCGGACCCGGGGCTCGCCGGCCAGCAGCCGGACGCCGTCGAGCAGGTCGGGCCGCTCGTCGGCGTCGATCCGGTCGGCCTCGTCGACGTGCACCATGCCGTGGTCGGCGGTGACCAGCAGCACGCCGTCGGGCGGGAGGTGCTCGGCGATCGTGCGGGCGAGCTGGTCGACCATGGTCAGCTGCAGCCGCCACGGGTCGGTGCCGGGGCCGTACACGTGGCCGATCAGGTCGAGGTCGCCGTGGTAGGCGTAGCGGAAGGTGCGGTCGCCCTCGGGCTCGCCGACCGCGGCGGCGGCCAGGTCGCCGAGCGCGCGCACGCCCCAGCCCTCGCCGCCCCGCAGCACCGCCCGGGTCAGCCCGCTGGCCACGAACGGCACCGGCAGGATGACCCGGACGGCCACCCCGTGCGCGGCCAGCCGCTCGAACACGGTCGGCACCGGCTGCACGTCCTCCGGCACGAACCGGTCCCGCAGGTCCCGAGGCCGGCCGTCGCCGGCGGTGGCCCAGCCCAGCGCGTTCATCGCGATGCCCTCGCCGACCTCGAAGGCCAGCCCGACGATGCCGTGCCCGCCCGGCGGCAGGCCGGTGCCGATGCTGGCCAGGCTGGCCGCGGTGGTGGACGGGAAGCCGGCCGTGATCGCGCCGCCCTCCAGCCCGGCCAGGAACGGCGCGTCCGCCGCGTGCTGCCGGAGCAGGTTCCAGCCCAGGCCGTCGATCACCAGCAGGACCACGTGCCGGGCCGGTGGGAGCGCGATCGCGTCCGACCCGCCGGGCACGCCGAGCACGGTCATGATCGACGGGGTGACGTCGGACAGGGCGCCGGTGCCGTACGCGGGGTCCACGCAACGCAGCCTAGGTGTTCCCTAGGCGTGCGGGCCGACGGTGACGGGACCGACCCTCAGCCGGGGGACGAGGCCGGTAAACGCGGCGACGCGGTCGACCTCGGCGTCCAGGGCCCGGCGCCGGGCCGCGGACAGGTCGTCCAGCGGCTCGACGGTGACGTCGAGGTGCCGGCCGGACCGCTTCTGGTGCCAGACCCCGCCGACCACGCCGCCGAGCAGCAGGACCGGGAAGTTGCCGGCCTGGCTGCGGTTCAGCGCCCGCTCCCCGGCCCGGCCGGGGAAGACGAGCTCCCGCGGATGCGAGCCCACCCCGTACGCGTCGAAGTACGGCAGCAGCCGGACGCCGCCGGGCCGGGCGGCCGGGAGGTCGGTGTCGCCGGCGTTGACCCAGCCCCACTCCCCGACCGGGTCCAGGTCGGCCGCGGCGAACAGGGCCGCCGCCCACGGCACCGGCGCGCTGAGCCAGCGGGCGAAGTGCTCCGGCCGGGCCGGCCCGTAGGAGTGCAGGTAGGACTGGAGCAGCCACGCCTCGGCCCCGGGTGTCGGGACCACCCCCGGCGACGTGTAGGTGATCTTGCGGTCCCGGTCCGGGCCGAAGCAGAGCGCGCCCCGGTCGGCGGCGGTGCCGACGGCCATCCGCCACCGCGGCCACAGGTCCTGGAACGCGGGCATCGACCGCTGCACCGCCCACCCGCCGAGCGTGTCGCCCAGCGCCGCGTCCAGCTCGTCGATGGTGAGCGCGGCGTCGGCCAGCACCGCCCCGATCCCGGCCACGACCGCGTCCAGCTCGTCCGGGGTCAGCGTGATCCCGGGCCCGAACGAGGGCAGCGGCCGGGGCACCGCGCTCAGCGCCCCCGTCCACCGGGCCAGGTCCCGGGTCGGCAGCAGGTGCACGGTCCCGCGCGGGCCGAACGTCCGCACCAGCTCGCGGGTCTCCCACACCGCGGCCCGCACGTCGTCCCGGACCGCACCGGCCAGCCGCAGCCCGACCGAGAGCTCGCCGGCCGTGGCGATCTGCGCGTGCGCCCCGCACATGGCCGCCACCACGTCGGCCGGCGACGGGCCCGGCGCGGTCAGGAAGTGCCGCTCCAGCCGCCGGGCCCGGACGTCCGCCCAGCTCACCATGGCGCCGACCCTAGGCCGGGTTGCGGCCGGATCCTGACCGCTGCCGTCAGCGGGTCGTCCGGACGTCGCGGCCGTGGGCGGAGCGGTCCTCGGTGCTCGACACCTCGACGCCCCAGCTGATGATCCGGTGCGGCCGGAGCCGCAGGAACTGCGGATCGAAGCCCGGGAACCGCGGAGTGATGTGCTGGCCGCCGTCCTCGTGCACCTCTGCTGTGCACCGAATCTCGATCCCGTACGCAGTGCCGCCGCTGGCCTCGTCCAGCAGGAACGTCACCTTGGGGTTGCGGACCGCGTCCCGCCACTTCTTGGACGAGCCGAACCCGAAGCCGCCGACGTCGATCGCGTCCTCGTCCTCGTTGACCGTGTAGGTCAGCGGGACAACGTGCGGCTGGCCGTCGGCCCCGACGGTCGCGATCCGGGCCAGCGTCGCGCCCGTCAGCTTGGCCAGTTCCTTCTCGGTGAAGACGCTCACGGGCGGGATAGTAGGCGAGCGACCGGGGTGAGCGCGGCCGCCACCGCCAGCGCGACCAGCGAGGCCGAGAAGCCGTTGGTCGGGGAGATGTGCAGCAGGTCCTGGCCGCGCCGCCAGAACGACTCCCAGCCCGGCCAGGAGCTCAGCACGGTCGGCGCGGTCAGCTGGTAGCCGACGAAGCCGGCCGCCCACGGCGCCAGCATGACCCAGCGCGCCGGCGCCGCGGCCGAGGTGTCGTACGCGCCCCGGGACAGCGCGAAGTCGATCACCACGGTGGCTGCCAGCGGCACTAACACCGCGCCGATCAGGAACAGGAACGGCTCGTACTCGCCCCCGTCCACGGCCAGCGCCAGCACCGTGGCCAGACCGCCCACCAGCACCGCCAGCACCCGCCGGTCGGCCCGGGGCAGCACGTTCTGGGCCGAGGTCGCGGTCGAGTAGATGTTGGCGAAGGCCTCGTCGACCTCGTCCACGGCCAGGATCACCAGCGCGATCGCCCCGGCCGGCACCGCCAGGAGCGCGCCGACCACGTCCGCGGAGGCGTCCGCGTAGGCCCGCAGCGCCAGCACCCCGAGCAGGAAGAACACCGCGCTGGAGGCCGCGTAGCCGATCCCGGTCCCGAGCGCGGCCGCCCGCGGCGACCGGGAGAACCGGGAGTAGTCCGCGACCAGCGGGATCCACGACACCGGCAGCGCCACCACCAGGTCCATCGACGTCCAGAACCCGGTCCAGCCGCCCGCGGTGAACCCGCCCAGCGGCCGCCGCAGCGTCTCCACCAGGAAGTACGCCGAGCAGGTGAGCACCGCGACGACCGCGATCCGCTTGAGCAGCCGGACCGAGCCCAGCGGCCGCAGCGCCATCCCGGTCGCGATCGCCCCCGCGGCCAGCACGTACACCCAGCCCGGGGGCGCGTCCCAGACCGCGTGCGCGGCGAAGGAGATGATCCAGATCTCGTAGGTGGCCCAGCCGACGCACTGCAGCAGGTTGAGCACCGTCGGCGCGTACGAGCCGGAGCGGCCGAGCAGGCCGCGCAGCAGCACCATCGTCGGCGCCCCGGTGACCGCGCCGGCCCGGGCCACCGCGGCCAGCAGCGCGCAGCCGAGGGCGGTCCCGGCCACGATCGCCACCACCGTGGCCAGGAACGACTGCCCCGGCGCGACCAGGAACGTCGCCGTGACCGGGATGAGCAGGCTGATCCCGAGGTTCGCCCACAGCCCGAGCTGATCGGCCAGGCCGAGCGAGCGGGGCTGGTCCTCGGTCAGCGTCGTCGGTGCCTCGGCCGCTGCCGCCATCGCTGCACGCTCCCTACGCCGGCATGACCCGGACAGGTTCCTACGGTCGGCGGCCGCCTGCCGCCCTCTCAGCCCGGGGTACGCCGGACTCCCGCTGTGGTGTCCGGCCGACCGTACCGCGCCCCTACGATCTGTGGGATGCGTCGCCTCTGGAGCCGGGTGTCGGGTCGGTCGGTGTCGGGTAGCGAAGCGCCCGTGACGACGTCAGCCGTGCAGCGGGCGGCCGCGGAGGTGCTCGGCGAGTTCGAGTTCCGGCCGGGCCAGGGCGAGGCGATCGAGGCCGTGCTGGAGCGGGACACGCTGGCCGTGCTCGCCTCCGGCACCGGCAAGACGCTGATCTACACGGTCGCGGCCCGGCTGATCGACGGCGGCACCCTGGTGGTCTCCCCGACCATCGCGCTGCAGCACGACCAGCTGCGCTCGCTGGAGTCGACCGGGCAGACCGCGGCCCTGCTCAACGGCACCGTCCCGGCCCGGAAGCGGGCCGAGACCCTGGACGCCTTCGCCGCCGGGAAGATCGAGTTCCTGCTGCTGGCGCCCGAGCAGCTGGCCAACGACGAGGTGCTGGCCCGGCTGCGCGAGGCCCGGGTCTCGCTGCTGGTCGTGGACGAGGCGCACTGCATCAGCGAGTGGGGCCACGACTTCCGGCCCGACTACCTGGCCCTGGGCTCGGTGGCGCGGACGCTGGGCGGCCCCCGGCTGCTGGCACTGACCGCGACCGCGTCGCCCCGGGTCCGCGAGGAGATCGTCCGGCGGCTGCGGATGCGCGACCCGGCGATCGTGGTCCGGGACGCCGACCGGCCCAACATCTGGCTCGGCGTCGACCTGGTCGGGTCGGAGGCGGCCAAGCGGGACGAGCTGATCCGGCAGGTGCTGCTGGCCCTGCACGGCGAGCCCGACCACGAGGAGATCGACGGCCGCACCCGCTCCGACCACCCGACGCTGCCGACCGGCTCCGGCGGGGTCGAGCCGGGCGGTCCCGGCATCGTCTACACCGCCACCCACCGCCGCTGCGAGGAGCTGGCCGGGCTGCTGCGGGACAACGGGGTCGACGCCGTGCACTACCACGGCGGCCTGTCCCGCAAGGACCGCGAGGCGGCCCAGGACGCGTTCATGCGCGGCGACGTCGAGGTGATCGTGGCGACCAGCGCGTTCGGCATGGGGGTGGACAAGCCGGACGTGCGGTTCGTCTTCCACACCGAGCCGCCCGACACCCTGGATGCGTACTACCAGGAGATCGGGCGGGCCGGCCGGGACCGGCAGCCGGCCCGGGCCGCGCTGTTCTACCTGCCGAGCGACCTGTCCCTGCCGAAGTACTTCGCCTCCGGCGGCGGCCCGAGCGTGCCCGAGATCGCCGGCGTGCTGGAGCTGGTCCGGGCCGACGGGCCGGTCTCGCGCAAGGACCTGGCCGCGACCACCGGCCTGTCCGCGGCCCGGATCACGCTGATCACCAACGAGCTGGAGACGCACGGCGCGATCCGGTCCCGCTCCGACCGCCGGCTGACCCCGGCCCGGACCCGCAACGACGTCCCGGCCGCCGCGGTGGCCAAGGCGATCAAGGAGCGCCGCGAGGTCCAGCGCGAGTACGCCAAGTCGGCCGTGGAGATGGTCCGGACGTACGCGGACACCACCGACTGCCGGCGCCGGATCGTGCTGGAGCTGCTGGGCGAGTCCCACCCGCAGCGCTGCGGGCACTGCGACAACTGCGACCGGGGCGAGTCGGTCGACTCCACCGACCGCCCGTTCGCGGTCGGCTCGGCGGTGAAGCACCCGGAGTGGGGCCGCGGCACGGTCCAGACGTACGAGGAGGGCGACCGGATCGTGGTCCTGTTCGAGACGGCCGGATACAAGACGCTGGCCCTCGAGGTGGTCGAAGGCCACCACCTCCTGACCGCCGTCTGACGGCGTCCCGGGGTGGGGGGGCCGGGTCCTAGGCTGGGAGCGATGAGGCACCATCACCGGGTGCATCCCGGACAGCCGCCCACCGTCGTCGCGACCGAGGTCCCCGACGGCGCCACCATCCTGGACGTCCGCGAGGACGACGAGTGGGCCGCCGGCCACGTCGCCGGCTCCACCCACGTCCCGCTGAGCGAGTTGCCCGGCCGGGCCGCGGACGTCCCCGACACCGACCCGCTGGTCGTGGTCTGCCGCGGCGGCGGCCGGTCCGCCCAGGTCACCGCCTGGCTGCGGGGCCAGGGCCGGGACGCCACCAACCTGGCCGGCGGGCTGCAGGCCTGGGCCGGCGCCGGCCGCCCGCTGGTCACCGACGACGGCACGCCGGGGACCGTTCTCTAGGGTGCGGGGTTGACACACCGACACCACCCGGAGGCGACGGGATGAAGGCGTACGGCTTCACCGAGCACGGCGGTCCGGAGACCCAGACGTTCCTCGACCTGCCGACCCCGGAGCCGGGGCCGTCCGAGCTGCTCGTCGCCGTGCACGCGGCCGGCGTCAACCCGGCCGACGTGAAGATCCGGGCCGGGGCGTTCGGGCCGGCCGCGAGCCTGCCGGCGGTGATGGGCCGGGAGGCCAGCGGCGTGGTCGAGGCGGTCGGCCGGGACGTCGACGGGTTCGCGCCCGGCGACGAGGTCTTCGGCACGGTCGCGCCGACCTCGGGCGCGTTCGCCGAGCACGCGCTGCTGACCGCGGCGAGCGCGGCGAGGAAGCCGCCGCAGGTCTCGTTCGCGGACGCGGCGACGCTGCCGGTCGCCGGCGCCACCGCCTACGACGCGCTGGCCCAGCTCGGGCTCGCCGCCGGGCAGACGCTGCTCGTCGTCGGCATCGGCGGCGGGGTCGGCGTGGTCGCGGCCCAGCTGGGCCGCGACGCCGGCCTCACCGTCGTCGGCACGGCCAGCGAGTCCAAGCGCGAGCTGGTCGAGTCGCTGGACGCCACCCTGGTCACCTACGGCGACGGCGTGGCCGACCGGATCCGGCAGATCCTGCCCGACGGGGTGGACGGGATCCTCGACCTCATCGGCGGGGACGCGCTGCGCGCGGTCGCCGGGCTGGGCGGGCGGATCGTCTCGACCGCGGACCCGGACACGGCCGCCGGGTGCGGCGGCGAGTACGTCCGGCGGGCCCAGCCGGCCGGGACGCTGGCCGCGCTGGCCCAGCTGGTCGCCGCGGGCAAGCTCGACCCGCACGTCGAGGACGTGCTGCCGCTCGACGAGGCCCCGGCCGCGATCGCCGCCGTCGAGGGCGGCCACCCCCGCGGCAAGGTCGTCGTGGCGGTCCGTTAGCCGGCACGGCCGGATCGGGTCGGGTCCTACCGCTGGCCGCGTTCCGCCTGGGAGCGGGCCTCCGCGCCGGTCTCGCCGGCGTACCCCTCGTCCTGGCCGGCGGTCCGGCCGACGAACTCCTCGCTGTCCCCGGTGCCGGTCGTCGTCTCGGCGTCCCCGCCGGTGTCCGGGCCGCCCCCGGTCGCCCGCGAGTTGGCCAGCTTGTCGTCGCTGTCGACGTCGTCCTCGGTATCGAACGTGCGTTCCATGAACCGGGACTACCCGGGCCTGAGCAGCGAAAACAGCGCCGGTGGGGGGAGGGACCACCCCACCGGCGCCGCGTCTCGGGTGCGCCGGCCGGCCGGGCGCGGCGGGAAGAGACCGCC
Organism: Mycobacteriales bacterium; assembly: GCA_035474175.1. Classification (GTDB taxonomy): domain Bacteria; phylum Actinomycetota; class Actinomycetes; order Mycobacteriales; family CADCTP01; genus CADCTP01. The sequence goes on from DATINN010000052.1 coordinate 10,999, forward strand.
CGCAGCGCCCGACCGGGAGCGAACTAGTGCGCGCCCGCCCCGGTCAGGGAGCGGACCTCCAGCTCGTCGTACTTGGCGTCGTCACGCTCGCGCGACAGCACCGTGCCGAGCCAGCCGAAGAAGAAGCCCAGCGGGATCGAGATCACGCCCGGGTTCTCCAGCGGGAACCAGGAGAAGTCCTTGTCGCTGATCATCGAGGTCGGCGCCCCGGAGACCACCGGCGAGAAGATCACCAGGAACAGCGCCACCCCGAGCCCGCCGTAGATCGCCCACGTCGCGCCCTGGGTGTTGAACTTCCGCCAGAACAGGCTGTAGAGGATCGCCGGCAGGTTCCCGGACGCCGCCAGCGCGAACGCCAGCGCGACGAGCGCGGCGACGTTCACGTTCTGCAGGAACACCGACAGCACGATCGACACCGCGCCGATCACCACCGCCGCCACCCGGGCCACCTTGACCTCGGAGCCCTCGTCCACGTCGCCCTTGCGGACCACGTTGGCGTAGATGTCGTGCGCCACCGACGACGAGGACGCCAGCGTCAACCCGGCCACCACGGCCAGGATGGTGGCGAACGCCACCGACGCGATGAACGCCAGGAACACCGCCCCGCCGGCCGACCCGGCGCCGCCGCCGAGCTCCTCGGCCAGCTGCGGGGCCGCGGTGTTGCCGCTGGGACTCGACGCCCGGATGGCCGCCGACCCGACCAGCGCCGCCGCCCCGAACCCGAGCGCCAGCGTGAACAGGTAGAACGTGCCGATCAGGCCGATGGCCCAGTTGACCGAGCGGCGCGCGTCGCGCGCGGTCGGCACCGTGTAGAAGCGCATCAGCACGTGCGGCAGGCCGGCGGTGCCGAGCACCAGGGCCAGGCCCAGGCTGATCAGGTCCACCTTCGTCTTCCAGTCCCCGGCGCCGTAGCGCAGGCCCGGGTTGAGGAACGCCTCGCCCTTGCCGCTCTTGTCGGCCGCGGCCCCGAGCAGCGAGGACGGGTTGAAGTTGAACTTGGCCAGCACGAAGATCGTCATCAGCAGCGCGCCGGTCATCAGCAGGCCGGCCTTGATGATCTGCACCCAGGTCGTGCCGCGCATCCCGCCGACGATCACGTAGATGATCATGAGCGCGCCGACCACGATCACGGTGGCGTTCTTCGCCGCGCCGGCCGAGAGTCCGAGGAACGTCTCGCCCTTGCCGATGCCCAGCAGCAGCGTGACCAGCGCGCCGGCCCCGACCATCTGCGCGATCAGGTAGAAGATCGACACGGCGATCGTGGACACGCCGGCCGCGATCCGGGTCGGCTGCTGCCGCATCCGGAACGCCAGCACGTCGCCCATCGTGTAGCGGCCGGAGTTGCGCATCAGCTCGGCCACCAGCAGCAGCGCGACCAGCCAGGCGACCAGGAAGCCGATGGAGTAGAGGAAGCCGTCGTAGCCGAACAGCGCGATGATCCCGGCGATGCCGAGGAACGAGGCCGCCGACATGTAGTCGCCGCCGATGGCCAGGCCGTTCTGGAAGGCCGAGAACGAGCGGCCGCCGGCGTAGAAGTCGGCCGCGGTCTTGTTCTGCCGCGACGCCCAGATCGTGATGTAGAGCGTGATGGCGATGAAGACCAGGAACAGCCCGATGGTCAGGGTGTGCCGGGTGTTCTCGCTGACGGCGAGCACGGTGTCGTTCACGCCGCACCGTCCCGGCCGCCGCCGCGCAGCTCGTCGGCCAACTCGGTGGACAGCGGGTCGAGCCGGGCGTTGGCATACCGCGCGTACGCCCAGGCGATCACGAACGTGGAGACGAACTGCAGCAGGCCGAAGAAGAAGGCCACGTTGAGGTGGCCCACGACCTTGGTGTCCATGAACCCGCGGGCGAACGCGGAGCACAGGACGTAGAGCAGATACCAGGCCAGGAAGGCGACCGTCATCGGGAAGACGAAGTTCCGGTATCGGCGGCGGAGGTCGGCGAATCGTGGATCGCCGTCCATCCGGGTGTACGCCTCGGCGCTCGGTTGTCCCGGGCCGGTGCGCGCGGTTTCGCTGCTGGTCATGAGTGGGGCACCTCCTGCGTCGCAGTCGACGGCAGCTCTTTCGCGCGACCGTAGAAGTGCCGGCCTCCCGTTGGGACCCGCGCCGCACCGGCTGCGCCGAGCGGCACCCGCCGTGCGCTGAGTGACTGTGCCGCCCGGCCGGGCGCTGCGGGTCACCCCTGCAGGCGCAACCGCTCCGGGGCGTGCAGCTGGACCATGGTGCGGCCCACGTCGGCCGGCACCCGGCCCTGGGTCGCGAGCGAGCCGAGCACCATCACCGCGAACGCGGTCGGCACCGTCCAGGCCGCCGGCTGGGCCAGCAGCGCGCCGGGCCAGCCCGCCAGCTCCGGCCCCAGCACGGTCATCAGCACCGCCCCCAGCGACAGCGTGCCGCCGACGATCACCCCGGCCACGGCCCCGACCGAGGTCAGCCGCGGCCACCAGATCCCCAGCACCAGCAGCGGGCAGAACGTGGACGCGGCCACGGCGAAGGCCAGACCGACCACAGTGGACAGTCCGAGCGACCCCGCCTGCAGCGCCAGCAGCAGCGGCACCACCCCGGCCACCATGGCCGAGCGGCGGAAGTCGCGCACCGACCCGTGCCCGCCGGACCAGCGCCCGAGCAGGTCGGTGGACAGCACCCCGGACACCGACACCAGCAGCCCGCTGGACGTGGACAGGAACGCGGCGAACGCCCCGGCCGCGACCAGCCCGGCCAGCAGCTGCCCGGGCAGCCCGTCGAGCGCGGCCCCGGGCAGCACCAGCACGACCGCGTCGGCGTTGCCGGTCCGCAGCAGGTCCGGCGCGTACACCCGGCCGAGCGCGCCGTAGATCGTCGGGAACAGGTAGAAGACGCCGAGCATCCCCAGCACCACCAGCGTGGTGGTCCGGGCCGCCCGCCCGTCCGGGTTGGTGTAGAAGCGGACCAGCACGTGCGGCAGCCCCATCGTGCCCAGGAACGTCGCCAGGATCAGCGAGTACGTCGAGAACAGCGGGTGGCCGCCGGGCAGCCCGGTCAGCGGGATCACCCACTGGCTGCCGTCCGGGTCCAGCCCGGCCTGCGCGGCCGGCGACGGGGCGCCGTCCCGCTGGGCCCAGACCAGCAGCAGCACCATGGCCGGGAACGCGATCGCGGTCAGCTTCA
>DATINN010000053.1:0-2308 GCA_035474175.1 Mycobacteriales bacterium
GACGCCGACGGACAACGCCGCCTCATCGATGTCAAAAGTGGGCTGATGCAGGTCGAGGTTGGGCCCGGTGGCGTCCGGCGGCCGCACCCCGAGGCGGGCCAGCGCCCCCGGCACCCGGCCCAGATACCAGGCGAAGTCCTCACCGCCGAGGCTCTGCTCGGTGTCGGCGACCGCCTTCGGCCCGAGCGCGGCCTGCACGGCCGAGTGCAGGATCGCGGTCGAGGCGGGGTCGTTGTCGACCGGCGGCACGCCCTGCCCGTACGTGACCTCGACCTTCGCGCCGGTCGGCTCGGCCACCTGCTCGATCAGCGTGCGGACCAGCTCGGCGGCGTTTTCCCAGGCGGCCCGGTCCAGCATCCGCACGGTGCCGGTGATCCGGCCCTCCTGCGGGATGGTGTTGGCCGCGATGCCGGCCTGCACCGCGCCCCAGACCAGCGACATGCCGTGCCGCGGGTCGGCCCGGCGGGAGAGCAGCCCGGGGACGTCGGTGATGACGCGACCCAGCGCGTAGACCAGGTCGACGGTGGTGTGCGGGCGGGCGGTGTGCCCGCCCGGGCCGGACAGCAGCACGTCGACCTTGTCGCAGGCGGCGGTGATCGGCCCGGTGCGCAGGCCGACCTTGCCGGTCTCCAGCTTGGGGTCGCAGTGCAGCGCGAAGATCCGCTCGACGCCCTCCAGCGCGCCGCCCTCGATGGCGTCCAGGGCGCCGCCGGGCACGGCCTCCTCGGCCGGCTGGAAGATCACCCGGACCCGGCCCGGCAGCTCCGGTCCGGAGGCCAGCGCGAGGGCGGTGCCGAGCACGATCGTCGTGTGCGCATCGTGACCGCAGGCGTGGCAGACGCCGGCCACCGCCGACGCGTACGGCACCTGCTTGACGTCCTGCAGTGGCAGCGCGTCGATGTCGGCCCGGAGCGCGACGACGCGGTCGCCGGTGCCGATGTCGCAGAACACGCCGGTGCCGGACGGCAGGAGGTGGGGTTGCAGGCCGACCGCGGCCAGCGTCTCGGCCAGCCGGGAGGTGGTGCGGTGCTCCGCGTACGCCAGCTCGGGGTTCTGGTGCAGCTCGCGACGGAACGTGATCAGTCCGGGACCGTGCTCCTGCAGCCAGGTCTCCAGCCAGGGCAACTCAGAAAGCTCGGTCGACGGTCCTGTCACCACAGCAGCCCTATCCGCTTCTCGTCTCCATGGTCAGGCGGGTGTCGACCACGAACTCCGCGACCCGACGATACCTCCCGCGGCCCACCGCCGGTTCTCCGGAACGGTCCTTGCCCGGGCCGGTACCCGCGGTCGTGGGCCGTGTGGCGTCCCGGTGGGTATGGCACCCGGCGTAGGGTCGCAGGGTTCCGTCCGCCCGCACGCGCGCCGGTTTCCTCCGGGAGCCGTGGTGGCCGATGCTAGGGACGCGGGGCGCCGAGGACCGCCGTGCGGAAGCAGGAAGGGAGACCGTGGTCACACCAGCGGGCCAGCGTGGCGGGGGCCGCGTGCTCGCCCGGCGCTACCACCTGCAGCGGGTGCTGGGCCGCGGCGCGATGGGAGCCGTCTGGGAGGCCGAGGACACGTTCCTGCGACGCACGGTCGCGGTGAAGGAAGTCGTCATCCCCGGCAGCCTGTCCCCCGACGAGCGGGCCGTCAGCGTGGAGCGGACCATGCGCGAGGCCCGGGCCATCGCCCGCCTCGGGCACCCCAACGTGGTGACGCTGTTCGACGTGCTGGACGAGGACGCGCGGCCCTGGGTGGTCATGGAGCTGGTGCCGTCCCGGTCGCTGGCCGAGGTGATCAAGGAGGACGGCCCGCTGCACCCGCTGCGGGTCGCGACCGTCGGGCTGGCCATCCTCGGGGCGCTGGAGGCGGCGCACGCGGCCGGGATCACGCACCGGGACGTGAAGCCGGGCAACATCCTGCTCGGGCACGACGGGCGGGTGAAGCTGACCGACTTCGGCATCGCCCGGGCCGCCGGCGACGACACGATCACCGGCACGGGGCTGCTGGTCGGCTCGCCGTCCTACATCGCCCCCGAGATCATCAAGGGCCAGGAGGCGGGCGCGCCGGCCGACCTGTGGGGTCTCGGCGCCACGCTGTACGCGTCGGTCGAGGGCCGGGCGCCCTTCTCCGGTGGCGACGCGATGGAGACGCTGTCCAAGGTCGTGCAGGACCCGCCCACGCCGTACGTGCGGGCCGGGGCGCTGATCCCGGCGCTGGCCGCGATGCTGGAGAAGGACCCGCTCAAGCGGGCCAAGCCGGTGGACGCGCGGCGGGCGCTGCTGGACGTGCTCCGCGGTGGCAACGACGCCGAGCCGCCGGTGGCGTC
>DATINN010000054.1:0-1763 GCA_035474175.1 Mycobacteriales bacterium
GACCGGGGGGTCGCCACGCGGGGTGATCGGCTGGTGGCCCCGTTGGTGACCAGCGGATGGTCCGGCGGGTGATCAGCTGGTGGCCACGCGGGGTGATCAGCGGGTGGCCCCGGCGGTGATCAGCGGGTGGCCCCGGCGGTGATCAGCGGGTCCCGGCGGTGATCAGCGGGTCCCGGCGGTGATCAGCGGGTGGTCCCGCTGGTGGTCAGGGCGTGATCAGCGGGTGGCGTAGCGGCTGAGCGCGCCGGCGTCGATCAGGTCGGCGGGGCGCAGCCGGAACAGCTCCGCGTGCAGCCCCCAGTATTTGTCCGTGCGCCCGACGTATTCCATGCCGAGGCGGCGGGCGACCTGGCTGGACCGCTCGTTGCCGGGCCGGACGATCGCGAAGACCTCGTCGATGCCGGTGTCGAAGGCGCGCTGCGCCGCCGCCCGGCCGATCTCGGTCGCGTAGCCCCGGCCCCACACCGACGGGTGCAGGTGCCAGCCGACCTCGACGTCCTCCTCGTCCGGTGGCAGCGGGCGCAGCAGCACGCTGCCCACCGGCCGGCCGGGTTGGCTGACCTCCTCGACGGCCCACACGCCGTACGTCGGGTCGTCGGTCGGTTGCGACCAGCGCTCGATCCGGATCCGGATCTCGGCCGGCTCCATCGGGGCGCCGATCCAGGCCGCGACCTCGGGTCGTGAGTAGACGTCGTAGGCGGCGGCCAGGTCGGCCTCGTCCAGCGTCCAGGGGCGCGCGATCAAGCGTTCGGTCACCAGCACGGGGTCCACTCCTCCGAACCTAGCTGCTCACCGTCCGTTGCGGCACCCGCGGCACCAGACGTTCACCTTCCACTGCACTCTGCCGTACGGGTGCGGCCGCGTTAGCCGGTCCGGACCAGCTCGGCCAGGGCCCGATCGCCGGACACCTCGACCTGCCGGCGGCGGGTCCGGCCCGGCTCGGCCGGGTCCAGCGGCAGCCGGCCCCAGAGGACCAGGTAGAGGTCGGCGGCCGGGCCGGCGATCCGGGCGTCGATGCGCCGCGGCCGCCGCTCCGGCCGGCTCACGGCGACCTTGCCCGGGGTCAGCGCGACCAGCCAGCTGTCGCCGGTGTCGGTGCACTCGACCAGCACGTCACCCATGGCCGAGGCCAGCGGCTCGTCGGCGGTGCGCAGCGGCAGCATGCTCTCCACGACCTCGCCGACGCCGTCCGCGGCCAGCTCGGGATCGAACCCGCCCCCGCGGTGGTAGGCCGCGAGCTCCGCGTCGAAGCGGTGCACGGTGGTCTCGTGCGCCATCCGCCGGGGCCAGAAGTCGTCCAGGTGCGGCTCGGCGTCGGAGAACACCTGCAGCAGCTTCTGCAGGCCGTCGCCGTACCAGGCCAGGACCTTGCCGTCGTCCTCGGGCGGGCGGGAGCCGAGCGTGGGCGGCTCGACGGTGCCGTCGAGCACGCCGGTGGTGGCGCTGCGGTGCACCCGGGACAGGTGCGAGACCAGCCGGCGGATGTTCCAGCCCGGGCAGGTCGGCACGTCGTCCTCGGGGTCGGCGGCCTTGGCGGCCGTCCGGAACGCGGCGCCCTCGCGCCGCACGGCGGCGATCCACCAGTCCCGCCGGGCCCGGGCTTCCTCCTCCGTCGTGGCGCTCACCCCCTGCGTCTTTGCGACCACGGGCGGCATCGTTCCACCGACAACGGGCACCAGTCACGCTCGGGGTGCATTACTCCCCCGATCGTGTCCTGATGCTTACGGAACGGACACAGCGGACCAGCGGAACGTCACCTCCCC
>DATINN010000055.1:0-2554 GCA_035474175.1 Mycobacteriales bacterium
GCCGGAGGCGCGGGTCGCGGTCGGGCACGGGCAGATGAGCGAGGACACCCTGGAGCGGGTGATGGTCGGCTTCTGGGAGAAGGACTTCGACGTGCTCGTCTGCACGACGATCGTCGAGTCCGGCCTGGACATCCCGAACGCGAACACGCTCATCGTCGAGCGGGCCGACAACTTCGGGCTGTCCCAGCTGCACCAGCTGCGCGGCCGGGTCGGCCGGGGCCGGGAGCGGGCGTACGCCTACTTCCTCTACCCGCCGGAGAAGCCACTGACGGAGACCGCGCTGGACCGGCTGCAGACGATCGCGGCCAACACCGAGCTCGGCGCCGGCATGCAGGTCGCGATGAAGGACCTGGAGATCCGGGGCGCCGGCAACCTGCTCGGCGGCGAGCAGTCCGGGCACATCGCCGGGGTCGGTTTCGACCTCTACGTCCGGCTGGTCGGCGAGGCGGTGGCGGACTTCCGCGGCGAGGCGCCGGTGGAGGAGGTCGCCGACGTCAAGGTGGACCTGCCGGTGAACGCGCACCTGCCGCACGACTACATCCCGGGGGAGCGGCTGCGGCTGGAGGCGTACCGCGCGCTGGCCGCGGCGGAGTCGGACGAGGCGGTGGACGCGGTGCGCGACGAGCTCGCGGACCGCTACGGACCGCTGCCGGAACCGGTGGAGAACCTGTTGCAGGTGGCGCGGTTCCGCGCGTTCGCCCGCCGGTACGGCGTGACCGAGGTGTCGCTGCAGGGCTCGGTCGTGCGGTTCTCCCCGCTGTCGCTGCGGGAGTCGCAGGAGATGCGGATGCACCGGCTGCACCCGCGCTCGGTCTGGAAGGGCAGCGTCGGCACGATCTCGGTGCCGCGCCCGGGCAAGCCGGGGCAGCCGCTGCGCGACGTCCCGCTGCTGGACTGGGCGCGTTCGGTGCTCGTCGACGTCGTCGGCGAGCCGACGCCGGTCCCCGCCCGTGCCTGAGCTGCCGCCGGTGGCCGACCGGGTGGCGGGTGCGCTGCGTGCGTACCCGTCGGGGTGCTCCACAGGCGCGCGTGAGAGCCTGTGCGCGTGACCGACGCCGCCGTCCCGCGCCTGTCCGCGCGCGTCTCCGTTGCCCGCCCGTCCGCCGCGTCCCCGCGGGGTGCCCGGCGTCGCCGCCGGCTCGCCGCCGCGGCCGCGTTGTCCGCCACCGCGGCGCTGCTGCTGTCCGCCTGCGGCGACTCCCGCCCGGGCACGGCCGCGGTCGTGGGCCAGCAGCGGATCACCGACGGGGACCTGCAGACGCTGGTCGACGAGTCGCTGTCGGCCCCCGGCGTCCGCGACGCCCTGCCGGCCAGCGACTACAAGGGTGACATCGGCGCGTACCGGCGGGCCGTGCTCAACGTCGAGGTGGAGCGCATCCTCGCCGAGAGCGGCGCCCAGAAGCTCGGCATCACGGTCGACGAGAACGCGGTCGACACGCGCTACAAGTTCTTCGAGGACCAGTCCGGCGGCTCCAGCTCCTTCGCCTCCCAGCTGGCGTCCCGGCTCGCGGTCTCGCCCTCGCTCTACCGGCAGCTGGTCCGGACCGAGGTCATCGAGTCGGAGATCGGCTACACCGCCGGCGGCGTGAAGCGCCCGACCGACGCGCAGTTGCGGGCGCAGTACCAGCAGTACCTGCCGACGGCGACGAGCGCGACGCTGAGCCTGATCCAGGTGCCCGACCAGGCCACGGCGACCAAGGCCGCGGCCGCGCTGACGAAGGCGCCGGACACGTTCGCCACGGTCGCGGCCCAGTACGCCGGGTCGGGCTCGCAGACCGCTCCGGACCCGCAGAAGTACGTGCTGAGCCGGCTGCCGCAGGACCTCGGCGCGAAGCTGGAGAAGACGCCGAAGAACACAGTCTTCGCGTACGCGCTGGCCAGCGGGACGTCCAAGGCGTACTTCGTGATCCGGTTCGCCGGTATCGAGCGGCCGACGCTGGAGGCCGCGCGGCCGCAGCTGGAGGCGCAGACGCTGCAGCAGGCGGCGGCCGCGGGTCAGAAGTATCTGCAGAAGGTCGCAGGCGACGCCGGCGTCACGGTCAACCCGCGCTACGGGACCTGGAAGGCCGACCAGCTCGCGATCACCGACTTCGTGAACCCGGTGATCAAGCCGACCCCGTCGCCCCCGGCCGCGTCGGGCAGCGGGCTCCCGGGTGACACCAGCGGTGGCGACACGACCGGGGACGGCACGACCGGCGGGTCCGACACTCAGCCGGCGCCCACTCCCTCCAACTGATCCGCCCGGCGCCCGGCCCGTACCGTGGGCGCCGTGGATCGGCTGCTGCTCGTCACCTCCTCCCCGCGGCTGCCGGCCGGGATGCTGTCCTGGCCGGCCTGGGAGGCGCTGCGGTCCGGGCCGGTGTTCGCGCTCGACCCGGAGTCGCCGCAGGCCCGGGCCGTCCGGGCCGCCGGCATCCCGGTCGAGCCGGCCGGCGCCGATGCGACCGCCCTGCGGGACCGCGTCGAGGGGACGGCGGTCTGGCTCGCCGGACCGGACGGCGACCCCCGTGGTCTGGTCCCGCCCGGGCCAGGTCCCCACGCCGCCGGCCACCTC
>DATINN010000056.1:0-5149 GCA_035474175.1 Mycobacteriales bacterium
GGCCGGCATCGGGGGCGGGCGCCGGCCCGGCCGTTCGTTGCTGCGCCCGGCGGGCCAGCCGGGCGGCCCGGGCCCCGAGCCGTCGCCACTCGGCGTCGCCGGCCGGGTTCGGCAGCCGGCGGGCGAGCTCCTGCACCAGCCCGTGCATCCCGAAGACGCCGGCACCCTCGGCGGAGAGCAGCCCGACCCCGGCCAGCCGCTCCAGCACGACCCGGCCCTGCCGCTCGCCGATGCCCAGCAGGGCGGCGGCCAGCCACGGCGCCGGCCGGACGAAGCCGCAGGCGGCCAGCAGCCCGAGGCCGCGCAGCACCTCCGGCGCCATGTCCCGGGCGGCGTAGCGCAGGCTCTTGGCCACGGCCAGGTCGCCGGCTACCAGCCAGTCCAGGGCCGTGTCGGGAGAGCTCAACGCGGCGGCCGCGGTGCCGACGCTCTCGTGCGCGTGGGTGGCCAGCCGGGCCGCGACGATACGCAGCGCCAGCGGGCTGCCGGCGCAGGTGGCGACGATCCGGTCGAGCGCGGCTGTGTCCCGGCTGCCGTCACCGCCGTGGCCGCCGGCCGCGGTGGCGGCGGCGCTCAGCCAGGCGCGGGCGACGGCGTCGGGCAGCGCCGGCACCCCTGTGTGGACGGCGCTCTCCAGGCCGGGCAGCGACGGGATGGACGTGACCACGACGGCGTTGCCGGGCGCCGGCAACAGCGGCCGTACCGACGACTCGTCGGGCGCGTCGTCGAGCACGACCACCAGCCGCCGGCCCGCGGTCATCGTCCGCCACAGCCCCTCCCGCGCCGCCGGATCGGCCGGCACGGGCACCGCCGGGTCCACGCCGACGATCAGCCGGCCGAGCAGCCGGCCCGCCGGCTCCGGCCCGCCCCGGGCGTCGCGCATCCGCAGGAACAGCTCACCGTCGCCGTGCCGCCCGGCCAGCCGGGCGGCGACGAGCAGCGCCGTCGTCGTCTTGCCGATGCCGGGCGGGCCGTGCAGGGCCAGCAGCGCCAGCCGGTCCGCCTGCCCGGCGCAGTCCGCGACGATCCCGGCCACCAGCTCGTCCCGGCCGACGACGTCGCCCGGCACCGCGGGCAGCTGGTGCGGCGCCGGCGGCCCGGCCGTCCGTCCGCCGTCGACCAGGTCGTTGGCGAGGATCCGGCTGTGCAGCGCGCGCAGGTACGCCGCCGGCTCGATCCCGAGCTCGGCGCTGAGGTCGGCTCGCAGCCGGCGGTAGTGGTCGGCCGCCTCCACCCCCCGGCCCAGCCGCCACAGACCGGTCATCAGCACCCCGTGCACGCGTTCCAGCCAGGGGTGCTCGGCCAGCACCCGGCCGGCCTCGGCGACGACGCTCTCGGCCCGGCCGGCCAGGTCCAGCTCCAGCTCGAGCCGGACCTGCGTCGCGCTGAGCCGCTCCTGGTCGAGGCGGTGCGCGGCGACGGCCAGCCCGGTGCCCCGCAGGTCGGCCAGGGCCGGCCCGCGCCAGAGCGCCTCGGCCGCGCGCAGCCGGTCGAGCCGGGCCGGGCCGGCACTGGACTCGGCCTGGGTGACCAGCCGGCGGAACGCGTGCAGGTCGAGCGCGTCCGCCGTCAGGTCGAGGCAGTAGCCGGCCCCGTCGGTTCGGACGGTGCCGGTGCGGCCGGCCGGGTCGGCCGCCGCCAGTGACCGGCGCAGGCCGCGGACGACGTTGTGCACCTGCGCGATCCAGGTCGCCGGCCGGCGCTCGCCCCAGATCAGGTCGCCGAGCTCCTCGGTGCTCACCACCGCCGGCTCGGCGACCGCGAGCGCGGCCAGCACCAGCCGCTGCCGCACGGCCGGGCGCAGCGCTGTCCCGCCCGCGGTCCAGATGGTTAGCTGACCGAGGATGCCGATCCGGAACGGTGCACCTGCGCCGGCCCGGTCAGGCATAGGCGGAATGTAGTACGAAGTCCCGGCCGGAGGACGATGCCTGCGATGCGGTGGTGGATGGTCCCGCTCGCGGGGGTCACGGCGCTGACGTGGGCCCGGCGGCGGCTGCTGATCGTGCGGGTCAACGGCGTCAGCATGGAGCCGACCTACCGCGACGGCGACCGGCTGCTGGCCGTCCGGACCCGCCGGCCCGGCCGGTTGCGGGCCGGGGACGTGGTCGTGTTCGACCCGGGGCAGCCCCGGGTCAAGCGGGTCACCGGCCTGCCCGGCGCGGTCGTCGACGGGACGGCGATCCCGGCCGGGCACGTGTACGTGCGGGGCGATCGCGGCCGCTCGTACGACTCGGCGCTGCACGGCCCGGTCGCCGAGGAGCTGGTCTTCGGCCGGGCGCTGCGCCGGCTGGCCCGGCCGAGCGCGAACCCCACGCTGACACCACCGGTGCGGCCGGGACCGGCGTCCGTCGCCGGCCCCGGCCACACCGGTGGCTGAGCGTCAGCCGCACTCCGGGTAGGAGTTCACGCAGCTGCCCCACTGGGTGTTGCCACAGGCGTCCTGCATCAACGCCTTGTGCTTGAAGGACGCGGCGCAGCACCGGTAGTAGACCAAGTGGAAAGATCCACAACTGGCGGCGGCGTCCGCCGTCGGCACGACCGCGGAGATGAGGCGGTCGGCCAGCTTGGCGATCGACATGAGATTCACCTCCTTCCTGTACGTCGGCGGGTCATCCGGCCCGCGCCGGCACCGCGGCGGCGTCAGCGGCGCCGTCGTCGGGGTCGGCGTAGCCGGCGGCTTGGAGGGTGAACAGCTCGGCGTAGTGGCCGCCGGGACGGCCCATCAGCTCCCGGTGCGAGCCGGACTCGGCCACGCGGCCACCGGCCAGGACGTAGATCCGCTCGGCGTGCCGGACGGTGGACAGCCGGTGCGAGATCAGCACCCGGGCGCCGCCGACCATCGAGCCGGCGACCGCCCGGTGCAGCTCGTGCTCGGCCCGGGCGTCCAGCCCGGAGCTGGGCTCGTCCAGCAGGAGCAGGTCGCAGTCGGCGCGCATCAGCATCCGGGCCAGCGCGACCCGCTGCCACTGCCCGCCGGAGAGGACGAGCGGGGTGTCGGCGTCGTCCAGCTCCTCCGGATCCCGGTAGAACAGCCGGCTGAGCATGGTGTCCAGGCCGCGCGGCAGCGCCGCCAGCTCGGCCTCGATGCCGGCCCGGCGGGCCGCGGCCAGGATCACCGGCCGGTCCTGCAGCTGCGCCAGCCGACCGACGCCCACGTTCTGCGCCGCGGTGAGGTCGTACGTGGCGAAGTCCTGGAAGACGGCGCCGATGCGGTCCCGCAGCGAGGACGGGTCGAGGCCGGCCAGGTCGGCGCCGTCCCAGGTGATCCGGCCGCGGGTCGGTTCGTACAGTCGGCACAGCAGCTTGACCAGGGTGGACTTGCCGGTCCCGTTCAGCCCGACGAGGGCGACCGAGCCGCCGGCCGGGATGGTCAGGCTGACGCCGCGCAGGATCCACGGCAGGTCGTCGCGGTAGCGGAACCAGACGTCCTCCAGCCGGACCCCCCGGCGCAGCGGCGGGGCCGGCGCGGCCGGCGTCCCGGCGGCGGCCGGCGCGCAGACCTCGTCGACGGCCGCGGCGAGGTGCCGGCCGGAGCGCAGGTGCCCCAGCGCCTGCACCGCCCCGGTCAGCGCCCCGGTCAGCCCGCCGAAGGCGGTCACCACCGCGACCACCTGGCCGGCACTGGTGGCGCCGGAGGTGGCGCCGCGGGCGACGACCGCGACCGCGACGACGACCATCGCGCCGACCACCCCGGCGGCGACCAGCTGCATCCGCAGCGTGGTGCGCTCCAGGTCGCGCTCGTGCCGGTTGGCCACGTCGAGGTCGGCCAGCATCCGGTGCCGGAAGAAGTCGCCCAGCCCGAACAGCCGCAGCTCCTTGCCGGCCACCGGGTTGCAGATCAGGCTCCGGTACGCCTCCCGCCGCCGCCGGATGGGCGCGAGCCGGCCCAGCATGGAGACGTTCAGCCGGGCCAACCGGACCTCGATCGCCAGCAGCGGGACGGCCCCGGCCAGCGCCAGCAGCGCCAGCGGCCAGGCCACGCCGAGCAGCACGAGCGCGAGCGAGCCCGCGGTCACCGCCGCGGTCGCCAGCCCGAGCCCGCCGCGCAGCAGCAGCTGCGGCGCCATCGCCGCGGCGTCCCCGGCCAGCGCCAGCCGGTCCTGGTACGCAGGGTCCTCCAGCCGGTCGACGCCGGTCTCCTGCCCGACCCGTTCGTACAGGCGGCCGACGATGCGGGCGCCGGCGATGCGGCCGATCTGGCCCTGCAGGTAGTGGTCGACCTGCGGGGCGCCGGCGCCGAGCAGGGAGGCGCCCACGATGGCCGCGGCGTAGCCGCCGATGGCCGCGCCCGACCCGGACCCGGTGATCGCGTCGACCAGCCGCTGCAGCGCGACGGCCGAGACGGCGGTGACCAGGCCGCCGGCCAGCGACAGCACGGTCAGGACGAGCAGCCGACCGGGCGAGGCCCGCAGGATCGAGCGCGACGTCCGGTCACGCATGCGCGCCCCAGGCGACCCGGTCGACGGTGAAGGCGCTGCCGGTCAGCGCGTCCCGCTCGAAGACGAGGTAGCTCGGGAACGAGGTGATGCCGAACTCCCGGGACAGCGGCCCGAGCAGGCCGTCGCGGGTCACCGTCGCGATCCCGGCGAACGGCTCCTCCAGCTCCGGGTCGCCCTGCTCGGTCAGCACCACGACCACCACCGCGGCCCCGTCGGCGGCGGCCCGGGCGGCCAGGTCGCGGACCCGGGGCAGCTCCAGGTGGCAGCTCCCGCAGCCCTGGGACAGGAACGCCAGCAGCACCCGGCGGTCGGCCAGCCCGCGCAGCCGGAGCGGCGTGCCGTCGGCGCCGGGCAGCGTGACGTCGGGCAGCGGGCTGCCGGCCGGCAGCACGAGCGGCTCGGCGTCGGACAGCCCGAACGGGTCGGCCGCCCGGGCCGGGACGGCCGTCGCCCGCAGCCGGCGTACGACCCCGAGCAGCAGGAGCAGGTTGACCAGGGTCACGACGGTCAGCACGGCGACGGCCGCGGCCAGCACGCTCACCGCCCCTCCCCCGCCGCGCTCCCCGTCCGCACCGCCGCGGCAGGGGCGGCGGCAGAACCCGCCGCAGAACCCGCGACAGAACCCGCGACAGAACCCGCGGCGGGACCCGCGGCGGGACCCGGCGGCGGAGGGTCCGGGCGGACCAGCGCGGTCAGGTCGTCGAGGTGGA
>DATINN010000057.1:0-3577 GCA_035474175.1 Mycobacteriales bacterium
GTCGAGGGCCCGCAGCGCCCCGCCGGCCCGCTCCAGCGCGGTGAACCCGTCCCAGGCCTTCTCCGCCAGCGCCGCGGTCAGCGCCTCCACGTACCAGGAGCCGCCGGCGGCGTCGAGGACCCGGCCCACGCTCGACTCGTCGTGCAGGATCGACTGGGTGTTGCGGGCGACCCGGCGGGCCAGGTCGTCGGGCAGGCCGAGTGCCGTGTCAAACGGCAGCACCGTGATCGCGTCCGCGCCACCGACCGCGGCGGCGAAGCAGGCGATCGTGGTGCGGAGCATGTTCACCCACGGATCGCGGCGGGTCAGCATCACGGCCGAGGTGACGGCGTGCTGGCGCTGCCCGCGCTCCGGCGCCGCCCCGGACAGCTCGGCGACCCGGCCCCAGATCCGCCGGGCCGCGCGCAGCTTGGCGATCGAGGCGAACTGGTCCGCCGTCACCGCGAACCGGAACTCGACCGCGTCCAGCGCCTGCTCCACGCTCAGCCCGGCCTCGGTCAGCGCCCGCAGGTACGCCACCCCGACCGCGGTCCCGACCGCGATCTCGGTCGCGTCGCCGGCCCCGGCGTCGTGGTAGACGGTCGCGTCCACGGTCGCGACCTGCAGGTGCGCGAAGTCCGGGTCGACCAGGTCGGCCAGCAGGGTGAGGTCGGCGTCGGCCCCGGTGCGGGCGCGCAGGCCGATCGGGTCGGCGCCGAGGCTGCCGCGGATCTCGGCCGGGTCCAGGTCGCGGGTCCGGACCAGGGACCGGAACGCCGCCGCGGCGGCGCGGGTCTCCGGACCGGCGTCGAGCGCGACCGGGGCCAGGTCGACGTACACGCCCTCCAGCGCGGGCGCCAGCTCGGCGACCGGCAGGCCGGCCGGCCCGAGCACCAGCCACAGCGACGTCGCGCCCGTCTCCAGGTCGTTGAGCAGGGCGGCGCGCAGCGCGGCGGGGTCGGGGTGCGCGTGCCGCTGCCGGACGTCCCAGCCGCCCACCGTCGGCCCGTCGGCCGTCGCCCCCCGGACGTACGGCGCGGCTCCCGGACGGCCCGGGTCGGCGGCCGGCGCGTCGGCCGCGGTGTAGAGCGGCCGGACCGTAATCCCGTCGTACGTCGTGCTGCTCAGCGCGGCGACCGGATCGGCGCCGTCGGGCAGCCCGGCCTTGCGCAGCACCCCGGTCACCGCCTCGACCCACTGGGCGCGGGTCGGGGCGGGAAACTCCGCCGCGAGCGGGAGCGGGTCCGTCGCCGACATGTGCGGATCGTAAGTCCAACCGGGACGCCCGGGCCGAGGTCGTGGCCGACGTCTCGCCCGAAGATGATCACCGTCAGTGGTGATATTGACACGAGAAGTGCTGTCACTACGGTGTCTCACTGTGGACGGCGTCGGGTGGTCGGTGGGTCTGGTCCGGGCTGGTCGGGCCTGGGACCCCGACAGCGGTCTGGGCCAGCAGCAGCTGGTGGCCGAGCACCTGGCCTACCTGGGCCGGCTGATGGAGAGCGGCGCGGTGACCCAGGCCGGCTCGGTGATCGACACCGACCAGGGGCCGGCCCACGACGGCCTGGTCGCCCTCATCGTCTACGCGGTGGACGCCGACCGCGCGGCCACGCTGGCCGCCGACGACCCGGCCGTGCGCGGCGGCCTCATCGCACTGGACATCCGACCCTGGTACACGGCCGTCTGACCCCCTATCTAGGCAGAATGCGTCGTACGGCCCTTCAACGTGGCCGGTGAACCTGCTACGAACTGTCGAATGCACCTCGAGGTGGAGCAGCTGCGCGCGCTCGCGACCCTCGCCGAGGAGCTGAACTTCACCCGCGCCGCCCAACGCCTCGGCGTGGCCCAGCCCGCGCTGTCGGCCCGGATCAGCCGGATCGAGCGCCGCCTCGGGCGCAAGCTGGTCGAGCGCAGCACGCGCTCGGTGCAGCTGACCGACACCGGCCTGGAGCTGCTGCGCCGGGCCGCGCCGATGCTGGCCGAGCTGGACCGTCAGTTGAGCCGCGGGTCGTCCGGGTAGGTCGCCAGCAGCGCGACCGACCCGCCCTGCCGGCGCAGCACGTCCCGCCACAGGTCGCCGCCGGGATCGGCGAACACGTCCCCGGAGTGCCCGGCCACCACCAGCCAGGCCCCGTCCGCGATCTCGCCGGCCAGCTGCCCGGCGGCCCAGCCCGCGTAGCCGGCGAAGACCCGGACCTGGTGCAGGTCGCGCTCGATCGCGCCCGGGTCGGTGTCCAGGTCGGTCAGCCCGATCGGACCGGACACCTCGGTCCAGCCGCTCGGGGTGGACCCGGCCCGGGCCTCGGCCAGGCACAGCGCCGCGTTGGTCTCCACCGGGCCGCCGACGAACAGCGTCCGCGGGGCCGAGGCCAGGTCGAACCACTGCGGCAGCACGTCGAGCAGGGTGACGTCGCTGGGCCGGTTGAGCACGACCCCGACGCTGCCGTCCGGCCGATGGTCCAGGACGTAGACGACCGTCCGGCGGAAGTTGGGGTCACCGAGCATCGGGGACGCCACGAGCAGGACACCGGGCTCCACACCGGCATCGGGTCGCAGCGCGCACATCGCTACGGATCCTGCCGTACGGGACGGTCCCGCGTCCCACCGGACCGGACCCGCATTGCACAGCGACTGGCCGTACTTTGTAGCGGTGAGCGCCGCCGCGGTCGATGCCTCGCCGCGCGGGCGGGGGCACATGCTGCGGGCGGTGCTGCGCCGGCCCGACTTCCGCCGGCTCTACGGCACCCGGCTGACCAGCCAGTGCGCCGACGGGGTGTTCCAGGCCAGCCTGGCCGGGGTGGTGCTGTTCAGCCCGGAGAGCGCGGGGGACCCGGCCGACATCGCGGGCGCGTTCGCGGCCCTGCTCCTGCCGTACTCGTTCGTGGGGCCGTTCGCCGGGGTGCTGCTGGACCGGTGGCGGCGGCAGCGGGTGCTGGTGGTCTCCAACCTGATCCGCTGCGTGCTGGTCGGCGTGGTCGCGGTGGAGATCGCCACCGGGGTCACCGGGATCCCGTTCTACGCCACCGCGCTGCTGGTCACCTCGGTCAACCGGTTCTTCCTGGCCGCCCAGTCCGCGGCCCAGCCGCACGTGGTCGAGCCGGAGCGGCTGGTCACCGGCAACGCCCTGTCCACCACCAGCGGCGCGGTCGTCGCGGTCGTCGGCGGCGGGCTGGCCCTGGGCCTGCGGCAGCTGGTCGGCGACGGCGACGGGGGATACGCGCTGATCGCGCTGGCCTCGACGCTGGGCTACGGCTCGTCCGCGTTCCTGGCCCGCCGGTTCGGGCCGGACCAGCTCGGCCCGGACGACGTTCAGCGGTCCCGCCGGGAGACCCTCGGCGACGTGGCCCGGGGGCTGGTGGCCGGGGCCCGGCACGTGGCCGCCCGGCGCGAGGTCGCGACCGCGCTGGCCGCGATCGGCGCGCACCGCTTCTTCTACGGCATCTCGACGATCTCGACCCTGCTGCTCTACCGCAACTACTTCACCGACGACGGGGTCTTCCAGGCCGAGCTGGCCGGGCTGGGCCAGGTCTTCGCGGCGACCGCGATCGGCACGCTGACCGCGGCCGCGATCACCCCGGCGGCGGTGCGCCGCTTCGGC
>DATINN010000058.1:0-4910 GCA_035474175.1 Mycobacteriales bacterium
CGACATCTGGACCGCGGCCAAGGGCTTCTACAAGGTCGAGCCCGTCGTCGCCGACGGCGGCCAGGTCGTGCTCTACGCTCCGCACGTGACCGAGATCTCCAGCACCCACCCGGAGATCAACGAGGTCGGCTACCACTGCCGCGACTACTTCGTGAAGCAGTGGGACCGCTTCCGGGTCGTGCCCTGGGGCGTGCTCGCCCACTCCACCCACCTGCGCGGCGCCGGGACGTACGACGAGGCGACCGGGGTGGAGCGGCTGCGGGTCACGGTCACGCTGGCCACCGGGATCCCGGAGGAGAAGGTGCGCCGGGCCAACCTCGACTACCTCGACCCGGCCGAGGTCGACCCGCAGGCGTGGGCGGCCGACCCGGACACGATGGTCGTCCCGCACGCCGGCGAGGACCTCTTCCGGCTGCGGGCCTGAGGCCGCGGGGCGCAGGCCGGGTCACGTCCATCCGCTCACTGGCGACGGAGGAACACACCGATGCTTCGCCCGCAGGACACCAGCACCCGGGAGCGGAAGTCCCTGACCGGGCTGTGGCGCTTCGCCCTGGACCGGGACGGCAGCGGCCGGTCGGCCGGCTGGTTCCGGGGCGCGCTGCCGGACGCCCGGGAGATGGCCGTGCCGGCCAGCGTCAACGACATCGCCGCCGACGCCGCGGTCCGCGACTTCTTCGGCGACATCTGGTATCAGACGACCGTACGGGTGCCGCGGGGGTGGGACGGGCAGCGCATCGTCCTGCACTTCGAGTCGGCGACGCACCGGGCGACCGTCTGGGTGGGCGACGCCGAGGTGATGTCCCACGAGGGCGGCTACACCCCGTTCGAGGCCGACGTCACCGACCACGTGACGCCCGGGGCTGAGGCCCGTGTCACCGTCGTCGTCAACAACACGCTGAGCTTCCGGTCCATCCCGCCGGGCGTCATCGAGGACACCCCGGACGGCAAGCGGCAGCGCTACTTCCACGACTTCTTCAACTACGCCGGCATCCACCGCCCGGTCTGGCTGCACGCCACTCCCCCGGCCCACCTCACCGACGTCACCGTCGTCACCGGCCTGGACGGCACGGCCGGGACCGTCGACTACCGGGCCGAGGCCGAGAATGCCGGCGCGGCCGAGGTCCGCGCCGTCCTGCGGGACGCCGACGGCGCCGAGGTCGCCACCGGCACCGGCGCGGCCGGCACCCTGACCGTGCCCGACGTGCGGCGGTGGGAGCCGGGCGCGGGCTACCTCTACGACCTCGAGCTGCAGCTGGTGGACCGGGACGGATCCACTGTGGACAGCTACCACCAGGGCGTCGGCATCCGCACGGTCGCCGTGGACGGCATCCGGTTCCTCATCAACGGCGAGCCGTTCCACTTCACCGGCTTCGGCATGCACGAGGACCACGCGGTGCTCGGCAAGGCCCACAGCGACGCCCACATGCTGCACGACTTCGCGCTGCTGGAGTGGATCGGCGCCAACTCCTTCCGCACCTCGCACTACCCGTACTCGCAGGACGTCCTGGACTACGCCGACCGCCGGGGCATCGTCGTCATCGACGAGACCGCGGCGGTCGGGCTCAACATGGGCCTGGGCGGCGGGATCTTCGGCACCCAGGGCTACACCACGTTCTCGCCGGAGACGATCAACGAGGAGACCCGGGAGGTGCACGCGCAGGCGATCCGGGAGCTGGTGGCCCGGGACAAGAACCATCCCAGCGTCGTGCTGTGGTCGATCGCCAACGAGCCCGAGTCCGACACGGAGGGCGCGGAGACCTACTTCCGGCCGCTGTTCGACCTGACCCGCGAGCTCGACCCGACCCGCCCGGTCGGCTTCGTCAACGTCATGCTCGCCCCGTACGGGAAGTGCCGGGTCTCCCAGTTCGGCGACGTGCTCATGCTCAACCGCTACTACGGCTGGTACGTCAACACCGGCGAGCTGCGGGCGGCCGAGCTGGCCTGGGAGGAGGAGCTGCGGGGCTGGGCGTCGGAGGGCAAGCCCATCATCATCACCGAGTACGGCGCGGACACCTATCCCGGGCTGCACGCGCAGCCGGCGGTCCCGTGGAGCGAGGAATACCAGGTCGACTACCTCGACATGAACCACCGGGTCTTCGACCGCATCGACGCCGTCGTCGGCGAGCAGATGTGGAACTTCGCCGACTTCACCACCACCTCCGGGATCAACCGGGTCGGCGGCAACAAGAAGGGCGCCTTCACCCGCGACCGCCAGCCCAAGGCGGCCGCGCACGTCCTGCGCCGCCGCTGGCGCAAGGACCTCTGACGGGCGCGCGCTTCCCGGCCCCGGGACGGCGGGCTACGCGCGTCTCATGGAGGCCGGTGGGCGCCGCCGGCGCCGCCAGATGCTCAGGAGACGCGCCCCAGGGCGTGTCTCCCTATGGGCGGTGGGCGCCACCGGCGCCGCCAGGCAACAGGGAGCCATGCCCTAGACGCGACCGCGGACGCGGTGGGCGAGGTCGGCGATGGTGCCGTCGTCGGCCGGCTCGCGGCGGCCGGTGACCGGCGCGGAGATGTCGACGGCCGGCGCCGGGTCGTCGTCGGCGGCGAGGGCGCGCCCGTGCCGGCCGAGCAGGAACACCCCGACGAGCACCGCCAGCCCGACACCGGCCAGCAGCACGTCGGTGTTCCCGAACAGGACGAGCAGCGGCAGCGCGACGATCGCGGCCAGCGTGCCGGCCGTCGCGGCAAGATGTTTCAGGAAACCCATGACACCCTCCCGGGGATCGGCGCGCCTGGCGGGGACCGGCGCGAAGCTGGTGGTGACACCATCGTCGCCTTCTCCGTACCGGATAGGCAGGGGCGGCGCTTGCAGACAGCCCGGGGGCTAGACTGCTGGACCTCGGCAAGAAGAGACGGATCGGGCCGCTGACCGCGGGCACCCCGTCCGCTCCGGCCCGGGCTCGGCAGGAGGTGCGCATGGCCGCCGGTTCCCGTCGCGGCGGTCGCCCGCGCCAGTCGGCGGATCCCGCCGACGACTGGCTGACCGACGTCGCGCAGGCCGCGAGCCAGGACGCCGGCGGGGTGCCCGTCGAGCTGCTCGGCGACTACCTGCCGCTGCTGGCCGACGCCGCCGTCACCGGACGCCGCCCGAAGCGGGCCGAGCTCGACGCGCTCGGCCTGCTGGGACGGCGGGCCGCGGAGCAGGGCATCTCCGCCGGGCAGTCCGTGCAGCTCTACCTCTCGGCCGCGCAGCGGTTGTGGCAGGAGCTGCCGGCCGTGGCGCGCTCCCGCGACAGCGAGGTCGTGCGGACCGCCGCCGCCGCCGTCCTGCAGGTGGTCGACCAGGCTGTGGCCACGCTGGCCGAGGGCTACGCGGTGGCCCGGCGCGACCTGGTCCGGCGCGAGGAGGGCGCCCGGCGCGAGCTGGTGGACGACCTGCTGCGCGGCGACTCCGACCTCGGCGGGCTGGTGCAGCGGGCCGAGCCGTTCGGGATCGACCTGGCCCGGCTGCACCAGGTCGTCCTGGCCGCCGCGGGCGAGCGGCTGTCGGACAACGAGACCGCCGTGACCCTGCTCGAGGCCGTCATCTTCGACCGGCTCGGCGACCGCGACGTCCTCGTCGCGACCAAGGACGGCCTGCTCGTCGTCATCGCGCCCAGCGACTCCCCCGAGCCGGAACGGGCCGCCGTGGGCGGCTCGGAGGAGCTCGGCCGGCTCGTGCACCGGGAGCTCAGCCGGCTGCGCCGGGGCAACCCGTGGCGGGTCGCCGTCGGCCGCGCCCACCCGGGCCTCTACGGCATCGCCCGCTCGTACGAGGAGGCCCGCGAGGCGCTGCTGCTGGCCGGGCGGCTGCCGGTCGGCAACTCGGTCGTGACCGCGCACGACCTGCTGATCTACCGGGTGCTGCTGCGCGACCAGCCCGCCATCGCCGACCTCGTGCAGAGCGTGCTCGGACCGCTGACGGCCGCCCGCGGCGGGGCCGGGCCGCTGCTGCAGACCCTGCACGCCTACTTCGACGCCGGCGGGGTCGCCACCGAGGCGGCCAAGCGGCTGCACGTCGCCGTCCGCACCGTCACCTACCGGCTGGCCCGGATCGCGCAGCTCACCGGTTACGACGCCGCGAACCCGATCCACCGCTTCACCCTGCAGGCGGCCGTGCTCGGGGCTCGGGTCCTCGACTGGCCCGGAACGCCGCTGCCGCGCCCGGAGGGATAGTGGGTCCTTGCCGTTGACCGGCAAGGTGGGATGGTGGGCAGCCCTCCCGGCGGTTCTTGCCGGTGACCGGCAAGCAGGGCGGGCTGAACTTGCCCGGCGACCGCTCCTGTAACCGGCCCGGCCCGGGCCGACCATCGAGGTGCCGACGCCGGGAGGCCGCCCCTGCCTCCGTGCGGCGCCCGGAAATCAGGTCAGGAGACGCGATGACGAGCACGATCCAGTACGACCTCGACATGCTCCGGCAGACGCTGGAGGAACGGTACGAGTCGCACACCAACCAGCTGACGGCGCTGGCCGCCGGCAGCGGCGGCTCCGACTTCGACGAGGAAAGCCGGAGCGCGCTCATCACCTCCTCCCGGCAGGCGATCTCCGAGATAGCGCACGCCCTGCGCCGGATGGCGCAGGGCACCTACGGGCGGTGCGAGCGCTGCGAGGGCGACATCCCGGCCGAGCGGCTGGAGGTGCTGCCGCACACCCGCCACTGCACGAGCTGCCAGGCCGCCCTCCGCTGACGCCCTCAGCCGCCCTCAGCCGCCCTCAGCCGCCCGCGGTCGCAGGGCCCGCGGTCGCAGGGCCCGCGGTCGCAGGGCCCGCGGTCGCAGGGCCCGCGGCGAGCGTGCGCGTGGTGGCGAGGACGGCGCGCAGGGTGTCCAGGCCGGGCCGGCCGAGCAGGCCCAGGTGATAGAGGTGCAGCTCGGTCATCCCGGCCGCGAGGTAGTCGCGGAGGCGCTGCTCGGTCGCCGGGCCCGCGG
>DATINN010000059.1:0-12596 GCA_035474175.1 Mycobacteriales bacterium
AACACGGTGAAGAACCACGTCCGCAACATCCTGGAGAAGCTCCAGCTGCACTCCCGGATGGAGGCCGTGGTCTACGCGGTGCGGGAGAAGCTGCTCGAGATCACCTGAGGATCCTGGCGGCGTCCTCAGCCCGGCGGCAGCAGGCCGTAGCGGGCCTCGTCGGTGCGCCCGCCGGTCGACGTCGGCAGCCGCATCCGCGCGATCCCCTCCGGCTGGAAGCCGGCCCGCTCGGCCACCCGCCGGGAGGCCGCGTTCTCGACCGCGGCGCCCAGCTCCAGCCGGGCGATGCCGGCCCGGAAGAACGCCCAGTCCGTCACCAGCCGCACCGCCCGGGTGGTCAGGCCGAAGCCGCGCCAGCTCGCCCGCAGGCCGTAGCCGATCTCGGCGATCCGGAACGCCGGGACGCTCATCCGCAGCCCGAGCGAGCCGGCGCAGGTGTTGGACGCCGCGTCCACGATGGCGAAGCGGGCCTCGGTGCCTGCCAGCCACGCGGGCCCGGTGCCGGCCACGAACACCCGGATGTCCTGGGCCGTCCACAGCCGGGTGCTGGTCGCCCAGCGCTGCGACTCCGGATCGAGGCGCTCGTCCAGCAGCGCGGCCTCGTCGCCGGCTCGCAGCGGCCGGATCGTCGCGACCCCGTCGGTCAGCTCGCTCACGTCCGGCAGCCCGCGGCGGGGTGGCGTGGGCGGATCGGTCGCCAGCCGGCCGTAGAGGACCGCGTCGACCCGGTCCCGCCCCACCAACGCCGACCGCAGCAGCCCCTCGCGGCGGAAGCCGGCCGCGAGTGCGACCCGGTGGGCGCGCTCGTCCAGGGCGCCGGCCAGCAGCTCGACCCGGACGACGCCCTGCCGGAACGCCCAGGCACACAGGCCGGTCACCACCTCGGTGCCGTGCCCGCGACCCCGCGCCCAGGCGGCGATCCAGAGGTCGATCCGCGCCGTCCCGGGGACCGGGCCCGGCTCCGCGTACAGGTCGGCGGCACCGATGAGCCGGCCGGTGGCGCGCTCGGTGACAGCCGTGCGCAACCCCGTCCCGCGGTCGCCGGCGGGATCCCGGCACCAGGAACCCGGCTCCTCCCGGTCGCCGAGGAGCAGGTCCGCGTCCTGCGGCCGAAGCGGGCGCAGCACCAGCCGGGCCGTCTCCACCTGCGCGGACGACCAGTCCACGCTCGCGTACCCGGTCACGCTGCCTCCTCGTCCCCGCGCGGGAGCGGTGCTGTCCCCACCCTGCGGCACGGAGTGGGGCGTCCGTCCGTTCGACACCCGGGGTGGCGTGTCGCTCAGCCGCCTACGATGGTGTGGAGCCGTTTCGAGGGAGCTGACGTCGCACCGTGGTACTGAACAAGATCCTGCGCGCCGGGGAAGGCAAGATCGTCCGCCGGCTCAAGGCGATTGCCGATCACATCAACACGCTCGAGCCCGACTACGTCGAGATGACGGACGCCGAGCTCCGCGCGCAGACCGACGTGTTCCGTGAGCGGCTGGCCGACGGCGAGACCTTGGACCACATCCTGCCCGAGGCCTTCTCGGTGGTGCGGGAGGCCGCCAAGCGGGTCATCGGCCAGCGTCACTTCGACGTCCAGATGATGGGCGGCGCGGCGCTGCACATGGGCTACATCGCGGAGATGAAGACCGGCGAGGGCAAGACGCTGGTCAGCACGCTCCCGGCGTACCTCAACGCGCTGTCCGGCGACGGCGTCCACGTGGTCACCGTCAACGACTACCTGGTGAAATACCACGCCGAGTGGATGGGCCGGATCCACCGCTTCCTCGGCCTCGAGGTCGGCATGATCATGGCGCAGATGCCGCCGGCCGAGCGGCGCGCCGCCTACGCGGCCGACATCACCTACGGCACCAACAACGAGTTCGGCTTCGACTACCTGCGCGACAACATGTCCTGGAGCAAGGACGACCTGGTCCAGCGCGGGCACAACTTCGCCCTCGTCGACGAGGTCGACTCCATCCTCATCGACGAGGCCCGGACCCCGCTGATCATCAGCGGCCCGGCCGAGCAGAGCGCGCGGTGGTATCAGGAGTTCGCGCGCATGGTGCCGATGCTGAAGAAGGACACCGACTACGAGGTCGAGGAGAGCAAGCGCACCGTCGCGATCACCGAGGCCGGCGTCGAGAAGATCGAGGACCAGCTCGGCATCGAAAACCTGTACGAGGCGGTCAACACGCCGCTGGTGGGCTACCTCAACAACGCGCTGAAGGCCAAGGAGCTCTACAAGCGCGACCGGGACTACATCGTCACCAACGGTGAGGTCCTCATCGTGGACGAGTTCACCGGCCGGGTCCTGCACGGGCGGCGTTACAACGAGGGCATGCACCAGGCCATCGAGGCCAAGGAAGGCGTGTCGATCAAGGACGAGAACCAGACGCTCGCCACGATCACACTGCAGAACTACTTCCGGCTCTACGACAAGCTCGCCGGGATGACCGGTACGGCCCAGACCGAGGCCGCCGAGCTGCACCAGATCTACAAGGTCGGTGTGGTCCCGATCCCGACCAACCGGCCGATGGTGCGCGAGGACCAGGCCGACGTGGTCTACAAGTCCGAGACGGCCAAGTTCAACGCGGTCGTTGAGGACATCGCCGAGCGGGTCGAGGCCGGTCAGCCCGTGCTGGTCGGCACCGCCAGCGTGGAGAAGTCCGAGCTGCTGTCCTCCATGCTGCTGCGCCGGGGCATCCCGCACGAGGTGCTCAACGCCAAGCAGCACGAGAAGGAAGCCGCGATCGTCGCGCTGGCCGGCCGGGCCGGCGCCGTCACCGTCGCCACCAACATGGCCGGCCGCGGCACCGACATCGAGCTCGGCGGCAACAAGGAGTTCCTGGCCGACATGCACCTGCGCGAGCGCGGGCTGTCGCCGACGGAGACCCCGGACGAGTACGAGGCCGCCTGGGACGCCGCCCTCGAGGACGTCAAGGCGCAGGTCAAGAAGGAGCACGAGGAGGTCGTCAACGCCGGCGGCCTGTACGTGCTCGGCACCGAGCGGCACGAGTCGCGGCGGATCGACAACCAGCTGCGCGGCCGGTCCGGCCGGCAGGGCGACCCGGGCGAGTCCCGCTTCTACCTCTCGCTCGGCGACGACCTGATGAAGCGGTTCAACGCGGCCGCGGTCGAGGCGATCATGACCCGGCTCAACATGCCGGACGACGAGCCGATCGAGTCGAAGATGGTCTCCCGCGCGATCAAGTCGGCCCAGACCCAGGTCGAGCAGCAGAACTTCGAGATCCGCAAGAACGTCCTGAAGTACGACGAGGTGCTCAACCGGCAACGGACCGTCATCTACGACGAGCGCCGCCGGGTGCTGGAGGGCGCCGACCTGCAGGAGCAGGTCGAGCACATGATCACCGACGTGGTCAGCGGCTACTCCGAGGGTGCCACCGCCGACGGCTACCCGGAGGACTGGGACCTCGACCAGCTGTGGACCGCGCTGCGGGCGCTCTACCCGATCTCGATCACCGTCGACGAGGTGATCGAGGCCGCCGGCGGCGACCGCAGCGGCCTGTCCACCGAGCAGCTGACCGAGCTGCTCGTGGACGACGCGCACGCCGCCTACGAGGCCCGCGAGGAGGAGCTCGGCTCCGAGGTCATGCGGGAGCTGGAGCGCCGCGTCGTCCTGCAGGTCCTCGACCGCAAGTGGCGCGAGCACCTGTACGAGATGGACTACCTGCAGGAAGGCATCGGCCTGCGGGCGATGGCCCAGCGCGACCCGCTGGTGGAATACCAGCGCGAGGGCTTCGACATGTTCAACGCGATGCTCGAGGCGATCAAGGAGTAGTCCGTCGGCTTCCTGTTCAACGTCGAGGTCGAGATCCAGCAGCCGGTCGCCGAGGAGGAGCCGGTCGAGGGTGCCGACGGGGAGACCCCGGACACCCCCGTGCTGGAGAAGCCCCCGGCCCGTCCCGCGCCGGCGCTGAACGCGAAGGGCCTGCAGACCTCGAGCCGCTCCGACAACCTGCAGTACTCGGCGCCCACCCTGGACGCCACCGGACCGGAGAAGAGCGCGACCGGTGGCGCCGAGGTCAGCGGCAACGGCGAGCCCGGCCGCAACGCCCCGTGCCCCTGCGGTTCGGGCAAGAAGTACAAGCGGTGCCACGGGGCTCCCGCCGCCGCGCACTGACCGCTGCCACCGCGGCCCCGGACCTGCCCGGTCCGGGGCCTGCGGTGGTGTCCGGTCACCCCGCTTCCAGCGCCACCGCCCGCCACCGCCCGTCGAAGCCCTCCAGCCGGGCCGCGACCGCCGAGTAGGCGCTGCCGCGCAGCACCACCGCGGACACCTCCGCCACCCCGTCGGCCGGCTCGCTGGCCCGGACCGACCGGATCAGCGGCACCACACCGGGCGGCGTGCGCCAGCGGGTGTCGTGGCGCATCCGGGAGATCTGCGCGTGCACGGACTGCGACGTCCACTCCTGCAGCTGCGCCGACGGCCGCGACCCGGCCAGCGTCTCGATGACCGCCTGCAGGAAGCGCGTCGCCCAGGACTCCGGATCCGGCAGGTCGCGGCGGGAGGTCGGCTGCGGATCGAAGAAGTCGATCTCGTGCTCGAACCGGCGCGGCGGCGGCTCGTCGAAGGGCAGCTCCTCGCGCTGGCGGACGATCCGCAGCGCACCCTGCGGCAGCTCGTCGTCGTACGGCGGCTCCAGCCGGGGCACCCGTCGGACGGTCGGGCGACGCGGGCGGTCGTCCGGAGCGGGGTCGAACGCGGGCATGGACACGACGGTGGCCTTCCACGAGGCGAGTGCAGTCGGGTGCGTCCCGGTTGCCCTCGAATGGGTGCGTTTGCTTGTGTTTGCTTTGTAGGCTGGGCGAAGCTGTTCGTCAAGGGTGATACTGCGCAAATCCGGACGAAAGTGGAAGACCCATGCACTGGACGTACCTGTTCGCGGACCTGGAATCACAGCTCGAGAGCCTGACCGACGCGGAGCGCGACGCCGAGATCGCCGAGCGGACCCGCATCGAGGCCGGCCGGCTGACCATGCTCGACCGGCTCCGTGGCGCCGCCGGTCAGTCGATCTCGCTGCGCTGCACCGGGGTCGGACCGTGCAACGGCCGCCTCGAACGGGTCGGCCGGGACTGGCTGCTCGTCGTCGAGCCGACCGGCGCGGAGACGCTGGTGCCGCTGCAATCGGTGCTCGGCGTCGGCGGCCTGGGCCGGCACTCCTCGACGCAGGCCGAGGCGGCGGTCGAGCTCGGACTGCGGTCGGTGCTGCGCGGCATCGTCCGCGACCGGGCGCCGGTCCGGCTGGTCCTCGGCGACGGCACCCCGGTCGACGGCACGCTCGACCGGGTCGGCGCTGACTTCGTCGAGGTGGCCGAGCACCCGATCGGCGAGGCCCGCCGGCCCGGCGTGGTGCAGGGGGTCCGGACGGTGCCGCTGTGGGGATTCGGCGTCCTGCGGCGCTGGTGAGTCGGCGTCCTGCGGCGCTGGTGAGCCGCTGGGCGGCCGCCGGTGAGCCGTTGGGCGCCGCTGGACGCGCGCTGGCGAGCCGCTGGGAAGGCGCTGGGCAGGGAGCTGGTGAGCCGCCGGGCAGGCGTGGTGAGCGGCTGGCCCGCGCTGGCGTGCCCTGGGCAGGCGCTGGGTCGGCGCTGGGTCGGCGCTGAGTGGGCTCAGTCGGGCGGTAGCGGCTCGTCGCGGGCCAGGGGGTGGGCTTCGACGAACGCGCGCGTCTCGGCGTACATCCGCTCGATGTACGACTCGAGCTGCTGGCGCTCGACCCGCCACTGCCCGCGGCCGCCGATCTTGATGGCAGGGAGGGCTCCACTGCGGACCAGTGCGTACGTCTGCGAGGCGGAGATGTTGAGCACCTCAGCGACGTCACTCAGGGTGAGAAAGCGGTCCGGGGTCATCGCGTCCTTCCGACGGCAACTCAGGTCGACCCAACGGCCAGTGTGACACCGCCGTCGCCCTCCGCTGACGGAGAACAGCCGAACCGCTTCTCTCGGACTCAGTGTCGCAAATCCGGCGTACCGGTGTATAACATCACTGACTCAAGCGAGAGAGAGGAGTTCCCGTGGACGCCCCGCCTTCGCCGCCCGCCCGCCGGCTGCGACCGCCCTCCTGGTTCGACCCGCGACTGGTTCTCGGCCTGCTGCTGGTGGTGGGTTCGGTGGTGGCCGGATCGGCCGTCTTCTCGGCCGCGGACCGGTCGGTGCAGGTCTGGGCGTTGACCCGGGACGCCGCCGCCGGCACCGTCCTGGCGCCCGACGACGTGCGGCCGGCCCGGGTGCGGCTGTTCGACAGCGCGCCCGGCTACCTCGGCACCAAGGTGTCCCCGGCCGGTCGGGCGGTCGTGCGGGCGCTGTCCGCGGGCGAGCTGCTCCCGGCCGCGGCGCTGGGCTCCACCGGACCCGGCCTCGTCGTCAACCTGCCGGTGCGCCCGGAGAACGCGCCCGCGGTCGACCGCGGGCAGGCCGTCGACGTCTGGGCCGGCACGAAGGACTGCGGACCGCGACGGGTGCTGGCGTCGGTGGCGGTGCAGGACGTGCGCACGGACGATGCCGGCGCCCTCGCCACCGGCACCGGGCTGCTGCAGGTCGTGCTCCGGGTCGGCCGGGCGGAGGCGGACCGGCTGCTGGCCGTGCTCGGGGTCGACTCCACGATCCGGCTGGTCGTCGTCGACGGGGCGCCAGCCACCGGCGCGCTCGAGGCGCCCTGCAGCCGGGACGGCGGGTCGCGGCCGTGATGCGGGTGCCGGTGCTGACCGCGGTGCCCGGGGCGGCCTGGGAGACCGACCTGGTCACCGCGCTCGACCAGGCCGATCACGGGGTGACGGTCGTGGGCCGCTGCGTCGACCTGCCGGAGCTGCTCTCGGTCGCCGCCACCGGCACGGCGCGGGCCGCGCTGCTGTCGGCCGACCTGGGCCACCTCGACCGGGACGCGGTGGCCCGGCTGGCCTCGGCCGGGGTGGCGGCGATCGGCCTGATCAGCGCCGGGGAGGAGCAGGCCGAGGCGCGGCTGCGGCGGATCGGCGTGCCGCGGGTGCTGCGGGTGGAGGAGGGCGTGGCCGAGGTGGCCCGGGTGGTCATCGAGGCGGTGGCCGAGGGGCTCGCCGAGGGGCAGGCGTGGTTCGGCGACGCGGGCGGGGCACTGCCGGTGCTCGCACCACCGGTGCGGCCGCCGGCGCCGGCGCGCGGACGCGGACGGGTCGTCGCCGTGTGGGGGCCGACCGGCGCGCCGGGGCGCACGACCGTGGCGATCGGGCTGGCCGACGAGGCGGCGCGGCTCGGTGTGTCCACCCTGCTGGCCGACGCCGACCCGTACGGCGGGACGGTCGCGCAGACCCTCGGGCTGATCGACGAGGCGGCCGGGCTGGCGCTGGCCTGCCGGGACGCGGCCGACGGGCGGCTGGACACCGCGCAGCTGGCCCAGCAGAGCCGGCAGCTGCGGCCGAATCTGCGGATCCTGACCGGGATCACCCGGGCCGACCGGTGGCCGGAGCTGCGGCCGTCCGGGGTGCAGGCGGTGCTGACCCAGGCCCGGAACCTGTCGGCGTTGACGGTCGTGGACTGCGGGTTCTCGCTGGAGCAGGACGAGGAGCTGTCGTACGACACGGCGGCGCCGCGGCGCAACGGCGCCACCCTGACCGCGCTGGAGTCGGCGGACACGGTGCTCTGCGTCGGCGCGGCCGACCCGGTCGGGCTGCAGCGGCTGATCCGCGGGCTGGACGAGCTGCGCGAGACGTTGCCGGAGATCGCGCCGCTGGTGGTGGTCAACCGGGTGCGGGCGACCGTCATCCCCGGTGCGCCGGAGCGGGAGATCGCGGCGGCGCTGCAGCGGTGGGCCGGCATCGAGGCGATGGCGTACCTGCCGGCGGCACCGGCGGTGCTCGACGCCGCGATGCGCACCGGCGCCACCCTGGCCGAGGCGGCGCCGGTCAGCCCGCTGCGGCGGGCGGTCGTCGCCCTGGCCCGCGGCCTCACCGGCGCCCCCGAGCCGGTCCGCCGCCGCGGCCTGCTCCGCCGCCGCTGAGCGGCGGGCGGTCGTCGGCTTGGCCGCCCGGGGCCTCACCGGCGCGCCCGAGCCGGTCCGCCGCCGCTGAGTGGCAGGTCGGGGGTGGTGTGCGGGGTGCGGCCGATGCGGTAGACGTACAGGGTGGCGGAACTGCGTGGGCTGCTGGTCGACTACGGCGGGGTGCTGACCAACCCGCTGTCGGAGTTCATCGGCAACTGGGTGCGGACGGACGGGGTGGACCCGGACCGGTTCGCCGAGCTGATGCGGCGCTGGCTCGGTCCCGGCGCCGAGCGCAACCCCATCCACGACCTGGAGACGGGCACAATGGACGCGGCCGAGTTCGAGCGGCTGCTGGCCGTGGAGCTGGCGACCGACGCCGACCCGGCGCAGGCGCGCCGCACGGCCGGGATGCTGACCCGGATGTTCTCCGGCATGCGGGTGGAGCCGAGCATGCTCGGCGTCCTCCGCACCGCCCGCGCGGCCGGCCTGCGCACCGGGCTGCTGTCCAACTCCTGGGGCCTGGACTACGAGCGCGACGGCTGGGACACGCTCTTCGACGCCGTGGTGATCTCCGGCGAGGTCGGGCTGCGCAAGCCCGACCCCGCCATCTACGCGCTCGCCGCCGAGCGGATGGAGCTGCCGCCGGAGCAGATCGTCTTCGTCGACGACCTGCGTCCGAACGTCCGCGCCGCCGTGGCGGTGGGCATGGTCGGCGTCGAGCACGTCGACGTCAGCACGACCGTCGACGAGCTGGAGATCCTGCTCGGCCGCCCGCTGCGCTGACCGGTCAGATCTCCCGGTGCAGCACGGCGGCCAGCGCGTCGGACAGCCACCCGTACGCCTGCCGGGCAGAGGTCGGACCGGTCAGCGAGCGGGCCGCGATGTGCAGGTCGGGCCGGACCAGCAGGGCGCCGCCGTCGGAGATCTCGCGCAGCTCGGCCCAGGTCCCGTACGGGTCCTCGAAGGGCTGGCCGGGGCCGATCGAGACCGGCGTGATCTCGATGCCGAGCTTGTCCGACAGCTGCGCCGCCGCGTCGAGCCAGTCCTCGCCGCCGATGCCGGTGACCAGGCTGAACCGGCCGTGCCCGACCAGATCCAGCGTCGAGGTGCGCACGCCCCCGGCGGTCACCCAGGTGTGCGGCAGCTTCGCGCCCGGCCACGTCGTCGGCTGCGCGAACAGCTCCCGGTCCCGGGTGAACTCCGGCTCCGGCGTCCCGTCCGGCACGACCGCTCCCGAGGCGTACCGGTGGTTGTGCTCGACGCCGTGCGCGTCGAACTCGTACGCCTTGTAGGCGATCGCATCGCGCAGCGCGGCCCGGATGCGCTCGCCCTCCGGGCCGGGTGCCTTCCGCAGCGCCAGCTGCCGTTCGAGCTTGTCGACGTCGGTCGTGTCCGACAGCTCCAGCGCGGCCAGGATCTTGCCGGTGTCGCCGATGCTCTTGTTGGCCCGCTCGACGATCTGCCGCGCGATCGGCGCCCGCTCCTCGTCGTACGTCTCCAGCAGCGCCGGGGACGCCGCCCCGCTGAGGACGTGCGTGAGCTTCCAGGCCAGGTTGTAGGAGTCCTGGATGGAGGTGTTGGAACCGAGGCCGTTGGTCGGCGGGTGGCGGTGCACGGCGTCGCCGGCACAGAAGACGCGGCCGCGGGCGACGGTCTTGGCGAACTGGTGGTTGACCGTCCAGGGCGCCGCGGACTTCACGGTCATCTCGAAGTCCTCGGTGCCGACGAGGTTGACGGCCAGCTCCCGGATGAACTCGTCGGTGAAGGTCGGCGGCCCGGCGGCGACCTCGTAGCCCCACATCAGCATCCACTCGTGCCAGGGCTTGATCATGCGCAGCACGCCCAGGCCGACGCCCTCGCGCTCGGCGCCGGGCTGGAGCATCCAGTAGAGGACCGACGGGCGGTGGGCGACGAAGCGGGACAGGTCGGCCTCGAAGATGATGCCCAGCGCGCCGCCGACGGCCCCGGGTCCCTCCATCGGGAGGTCGAGGTCGGCGGCGATCTTGCTGCGGGCGCCGTCCGCGCCGATCAGGTATCGCGAGCGGATCGTGTAGTCGGCGCCGGTGAGGCGGTCGCGGACGATCGTGGTGACGCCGTCGGCGTCCTGGGTGTGGCTGAGGTATTCGGTGTCGAACCGGACCCGCGCGCCCCGCTCCTGCGCGGCCGTGACCATCACCGGCTCGGTGATGGTCTGCGGGGCGTCGAGCATGGTGCAGGGACTCTGCAGCTCGTAGTTGGCGTGCCGCACGGTGTCCGTGCCCCAGGACGGGATCCGTCCCAGCTCTTCGCCGGCCAGGCTCGTGCAGAACGTGGTGTTGCCCATCAGCTCCCACGGCGTCGCCTCGCGCATCAGCCGGGCCTCGAGGCCGACGTCGCGCATCGTCTCCATCGTGCGCTGGTTGGTGATGTGCGCGCGGGGGCTGTCCGACAGCCGGTTGTACTTCGTGACCATCATGGTCGAGGTCCCGTACGTCGCCAGGAACAGCGCGGCGGCGGCGCCGGCGGGCCCGGAGCCGACCACGAGGACGTCGGTCTCGACCTGAGGCTGTGCGGCTGTCGTCATCGAGTTCCCAATCTGCACGGTGAGGGCGTTCGGAGGTCACGGTGCTTCACCGGTACGTGCGGCCGCAAGTATCGATTGCCAATCTGTGGACAACGTCGTGGCCTGTGGACAGCCGCCGACGCTCTCCGGGCCTGCATGTCACGATGGTCGTGCTTCCAGCGGGCCACCCGGTTCGCGGCGGACTGCGAGGAGGTGCGTCGTCATGACCGATCGGCTCAGCGCCCTCGACGTCTCGTTCCTCTACATGGAGGAGCCGACCACGCCGATGCACGTGGGCGGGCTGGCCGTGTTCCAGCCGCCGGCCGAGGGCTTCGACTACGACCGCCTGGTGGAGCTGATCGAGGACCGGATCAGCCTCGTCCCGCGCTACCGGCAGAAGATCCGCTGGGTTCCCGGACACCTGGCCAACCCGGTCTGGGTCGACGACGCCGACTTCGACGTCACCTTCCACGTGCGCCGCTCTGCGCTGCCCCGCCCGGGATCGGACTCGCAGCTGCGGGAGCTGGTCAGCCGGCTGATGTCCCGGCGGCTCGACCGCAACCGCCCGCTCTGGGAGATGTACCTGGTGGAGGGGCTGGAGGGCGGCCGGATCGCGGTCATCACCAAGACCCACCACGCGATGGTCGACGGGATCAGCGCGGTCGACATCGGCCAGGTCATCCTCGACGTCACGCCGACCCCGCGGGACGTGCCGGACGACCTCTGGATGCCCGCGCCCGCGCCCAACATGATCGGGCTGGTCGCCGACGCCGTCACCGAGCTGGTCCGGCGTCCGACGGCGGTGGTCGACACGGTGCGGATGGGCGTGCTCGACGCGCGCAGCACGGTCACCAAGCTGGCCGGTGCGGTCGGCGGGCTGGCGGCGGCGGCCCGGGTCGCGGCCAAGCCGGCGCCGGCCAGCCCGATGAACGTGACGATCGGCGAGCAGCGCCGCTTCGGCGTCGCGCGGACCGACCTCGACGACTACAAGCGGGTCCGCAAGGCGCACGGAGGGACGGTCAACGACGTCGTGCTGGCCACCGTGGCCGGGGCTCTGCGCGCGTGGCTGCTGTCCCGGGGCGAGGCCGTCACCGCGTCCACCACCATGCGCGCGTTGGTGCCGGTCTCGGTGCGGACCGACGAGCAGCGGGGCAGCGGCGGCAACCGGGTCTCGTCCTACCTGGTCGACCTGCCGGTCGGCGAGCCCGACCCGGTGGTCCGGCTGTCCCAGGTGAGCTACTCGATGAAGGGCCACAAGGAGTCGGGCCAGTCGGTCGGGGCCGACGTGCTGGTGGCGCTGGGCGGGTTTGCGCCGCCGACGCTGCACTCGCTCGGGGCGCGCGCCGCCAACGGCTTCACCCGGCGGCTGTTCAACCTGGTCGTCACCAACGTCCCCGGCCCGCAGTTCCCGCTGTACGCGGCGGGCGCCCAGCTGCTGGAGATGTTCCCGGTGGTGCCGCTGGCCCGCGGCCAGGGCCTGAGCATCGGGCTGACCTCCTACAACGGCCGGGTCTACTACGGCCTCAACGCCGACCGGGACGCGCTGCCGGACGTGGACGTCATCGGTGCGCTCATCGAGGAGTCCCTGGCCGAGCTGGTGGAGACGGTCGAGTGACCGCCGCCGACGGGGGCGGCGTCCGCCGCGGTCTCGTGCTCGGAGCCGGCGGGGTGCTCGGCCTGACCTGGATGGTCGCCGCGCTCAGCGCGCTGCAGGACGAGGAGGGGTTCGACGCCCGCGACGTCGAGGTGTGCATCGGCACCTCGGCCGGCTCGGTGCTGGCGGCGCTGCTCGGCTGCGGGATCGGCGTGGACGTGATCCTGCGCCACCAGCAGGGCAGGCGGCTGCCGACCGACCCGGACATCAGCTGGGACTACGACCGCGACAGCGGGGGAGCGGTGCCGCCCCGGCCCGGGCTCGGGGTGGGGTCGCCGCGGCTGCTGCTGGCGGCGGCCCGGCACCCGCGGCGGGTGCCGCCGCTGGCGGCGTTCTCGGCGGCGCTGCCGCGGGGCCGCGGCACCCTGCGGCCGCTGCACCGGATGCTGGAGACCGTCTCCGCGCCGGTCGGCGGCTGGCCGGCGGCGCCGCGCACCTGGATC
>DATINN010000060.1:0-4067 GCA_035474175.1 Mycobacteriales bacterium
GCCGCGCGGCGCGGCCTCCCGGACTCGGCCGCCGCGTCCGGCGAGGCGCCGGCCGGCTCGTCCGCCGGCGGGTCGGACGGGTGCGGCACCCACCGCGGCGCCGGCACGTCCGGCGCCCGCAACCGCTCGGCCCGCCGCTTCGGCGGCTGGAACAGCGACGCGCCCCCCGGGCTCACCGCCACCCCGAACGGCGGCGGCGGCACCTGCGGCACCCGCCGCGGCAACGGCGCCGCACCACCGGCGGAAGCCTCGCCGGCCGCAGACCCAGCCGCAGACCCACCAGCCGCGGACCCAGCAGCCGCGGACCCAGCAGCCGCGGAAGAACCGCCGGACGCAGACCCACCGGCCGGGGACGCCGCACCAAACCCACCAGCAGCAGACCCACCAGCCGCGAAACCCGCTTCGTGCCCGGCAGACCCACCAGCTGCGGACCAACGGCCCGCCGAGGAACCGCCCGCGGACGAACCGCCGACCGCGGTCGAGCCGCCCCGTCCGCCCACGTCCCCCGCCCCGCTGCCGGCCTCCCCGCCGTCCGGCGTACCGGACTCCCGCCTCTCATCCTGCCTGGCCGGAGCCGCATCGCGCACGCTAAGCGACTGCTTACTACTGGGAGTCACAGGTTCGGCCGGGACAGACGGTGCCGATTCCTCCGTCCGAGGCGGCGAGAACCACGAGTACGGCTGCCGCGCCCCCCGCGCCGGCGCCTCCGGCTCGGGCGCCCGCGGAGCCGGCACGACCGCCTCCGCATCGGGCCCGGGAGCGGGCGCGCCGGCGGACGGTGTCCCGCCGACCCACTCGGGTGGCATCCACACCGTCACTGCGGCACCGCCTCGGCGTAGCCGAGCCGCACCGGACCGTCGTACCCGGGGAGGGTCACCTCGCGCTCGTCCTTCACCTCGTAGCCCAGCCCGAAATAGTCCACCGCCTGCCGATACAGCCGGACGCCGGGTTCGTTGCCGAGGGCCGTCCGTAACCTGGTCGGGTCACCCACGGCCGTCACCCGGAACGGCGGCGAGTACGTCCGGCCGTACAGCAGCAGGGTGTTTCCGACGCAGCGGACCGCCCCGGTGGTGATCAGCCGCTGCCCCATCACGGTCAGGCCGTCGGCCCCGCCCGCCCACAGCGCGTTCACCACGGACTGCACGTCCTGCTGGTGCACGATCACGTCGTCCGGCCGCGCGTTGGGCGGCAGCGTGACGTCTGGGCGGCGCGGTGCGTCGTCCAGCACCACAGTGAGCCCACCGCCACGGAGCGCCTTGAGCCCGACCTGAGTCTCGAGCCGCCCGCTCTCGCTCCGGACCGCGCCGACCCGGCCGTCCTTGGTCGACGCCTCCTTCTCCAGCGCGTCGATCTCGCCCTGCAGCACGACCGCCCGGCGGCTGGCGTCGCCGACGGCCTTCTCCTGCGCGGCGATGAGCTGGGTCAGTTCGACCCGCCGGCCGGCGCGGAGGTCCGTACCCTGGGCTGTCTCGGCACTGGTGGCGAACAGGACACCGGCCGCGAGAGCGATCACCGGGACCAGGACCCGCCAGACGGGTCGCCGGGAGCCGCTCCCCGACCCTCGTCCGGCGCTCATCGGCGACTAGGCTAACCGCAGGCAGCATCAGGAGGAGTCGAAGGTGCCCAAGTCGAAGGTTCGTAAGCGCGCTGTGTACACACCGCCCGCGGATGTGCTGCCCTCTCCCGCCCGGGCGACGCGCAAGAAGGGTCCGAGCCCGACCTGGTATCCGGTCACCATGCTCGTGCTCATGATCGTGGGGCTGGCCTACATCGCCACGTTCTACCTGGCCGGCGAGAAGATCCCGGTCATGCGGGACATCAACTCGTGGAACTTCGCCATCGGCTTCGGCCTCATGGTCACCGGCCTGTTCATGGCCGTACGGTGGCGGTAGAACTACACCGTTGTTGTTCGTCCCCAGAGTTGTCCACAAGTGTGGACGTAGCGGGGGACAGCGAACGGGGTAACCGTTCCGGCGTCTTGTCGACATGACGTAAGCCCAGGTCAGCGCACCTGTTTCGGGAGAAGACGACGCCGTGTCGACACGGCACCGAGACACCCTGTCCGCCGTCGTCCACAACCTGCATCCACAGGGGGATGTGGACAGTTCCGGCTACCCTGATCCGCGATGGAACCGGCTCCCACCACGACCGCCGCCGCGTGGTCCCCGCGCCCGATCGAGACGGCGGCGATCCTCGCCGGCGGTCTCGTCGTCCTGCTGCTGGCCGCGCTGGCCGACCCGGCCGGGCGGCTGCTGCTCGGCGTCGCCGCGCTCGGCCTGCTCGCCGTCGCCGCCACCGACCTGCTGCTGCGGCCCCGGCTGGCCGCCGACCCGGCCGGCATCGAGGTCCGCACGCTGGCGACCCGGCACCGGCTGCCGTGGTCGGCGCTGCGGCGGGTCGAGGTCGACGAGCACACCCGGTACGGCCTGACGTCGCGCACGCTGGAGCTGGAGGCGGACGAGCTGCTGGTCGTCCTCGGCAAGCGCACCCTCGGCGCCGATCCCCGCGACGTCGCCGACACGCTGGCCCGCATCCGCTACGTAGGCCCCTAGTCGACGTCGACGCGCTGTACGGGCCCTCGCCGACCAGCCCGACACGGCTGGCGCGCTGCCTGAGCCCGAGCCGGTCAGCGTGAGCACCTAGCCGGTCAGCCCGAGCAGCATGTCGGTGCGGACGAGCACCAGCGCGACCATGATCGCCAGCAACCCGCCCATGGCCAGCAGCTGCACCGGCGTCCGCGACCCCTTGGGGGCGTACACCATGGTCAGCGCGGCCAGCCCGCCGGCGACGAACCCGCCGAGGTGCCCGAGCAGCGAGATTCCGGGCGCGAAGCTGACCGCGAAGTTGAGCCCGATCGCCAGCACCATGAACCGGGCGTCCAGCCCGAGCCGGCGCAGCACGATCAGCGTCGCCGCGAACAGCCCGAAGATTGCGCCGGACGCCCCGGCCACCGCCCCGTACGGCGAGCCGAACAGGTAGACGGCCACGGACCCGCCCAGCGCCCCGGCCACATACACGGTGAGGAAGCGCCAGGCGCCGAACACCCGCTCCAGCGCCGGTCCGACGATCGCCAGCGACAGCATGTTGCCGGCCAGGTGCAGCAGGCCGATGTGCAGGAACGCCGCCCCGAGCAGCCGCCAGTATTGCCCGTCGGCGGCGACCCGGATCGGCACCAGCTCCAGCTCGTCGAACAGCTTCGAGCCGATGTTCCCCGTGAAACCCCCGGGCGAGGTCAGCGCGGTGACCGCGAAGGCCAGCACGTTGAGCACGCCGAGCACGATCGAGACCAGCCCGGGCCGCTCCGCGACCTTGCCCCCGTACGGCGTCTTCGGCCGGCGGACCGTCGCGTTGCCCTCGGCCACGCACTGCGGGCACTGGAACCCGACGGACGCCGGCCGCAGGCACTCCGGGCAGATCGGCCGCTCGCACCGGGTGCAGGAGACCCAGGTCTCCCGGTCGGGATGCCGGTAGCAGCGTGGAGCGACCGCGGCCGGCGACCGCTCCACGCTCATCCGAAGCTAGTCAGCGCGCGAGATCTCGATGGACGTGATGGTCACGTCCTCGCGCGGCCGGTCCGAGTGGTCGGTCGGCGCCTTCGCGATCTGGTCGACCACCGCGCGGCTGTCCGCGTCGGCGACCTCACCGAAGATCGTGTGCTTGCGGTTGAGGTGCGGCGTCGGGCCCACGGTGATGAAGAACTGGGACCCGTTGGTGCCCGGGCCCGCGTTGGCCATCGCCAGCAGGTAGGGCCGGTCGAAGCGCAGGTCCGGGTGGAACTCGTCCTTGAACTGGTAACCCGGGCCGCCCCGGCCGGAGCCGAGCGGGTCGCCGCCCTGGATCATGAAGCCCTCGATCACCCGGTGGAAGACCGTGCCGTTGTAGAGCGGCTCGTTGGACTTCTGCCCGGTGGCCGGGTTGCGCCACTCCTTGCTGCCCTCCGCCAGACTGACGAAGTTCTGCACGGTCACGGGTGCCTGGTCGCCGAACAGCTCGACGACGATGTCGCCGGCGGTCGTGTGCAGGGTCGCGGTCTGCTTTGCCACCGGACCATCCTTGCACGACCCTCG
>DATINN010000061.1:0-1839 GCA_035474175.1 Mycobacteriales bacterium
CGGACGGTGCCGCCGCCACTGAGCATGGGCCGGTTGACCCCGAACGTGCTCCCGGCCAGGGTCACGCTCCTGGTCACGACCGTCGAGCCGCGGCAGGTGCCGGTGACCACCAGCCGGGCGCCCGGGCTCGCGGCGTCGACCGCGGTCTGCAGCGTGCCGTACGTGGTGGCGCCGTTGCTCACCCGGCAGGGCGGCGGGGTGGCGCCGGCCGGCAGCGCGCCGGCGGTCACGCTCGCGCCGACGAGCCCGGCCACCAGCACCGCCTTGACCGCACGCCGCGCCATCGCGCACCCCCTCGGGACCGGGTCCACCCGGAATGTCCCACGGGTGACCTGTCCGGACAATGCGCCCGTCGGCGCATCACCGACCGGCTGATCAGCCGGTCAGACCCGGCCGAGCCAGTCGCGGAGGCGGTGGGGGCGGACCAGGAACGCCTCCGCCTCGAGCGCGGCGACCGCGATGCGGGGCAGCTCGCGTGCGGACGGGAAGCAGAGGAAGCGCGGCTCCCAGCCCGGGTGAAACTTGGCGTTGAACCGGTAGAGCGTCTCGATCTGCCACCACCGCGACGCCCACACCAGCACCGTGCGCCAGGCCCGCGCGACCGGCCCGGCCCCGAGCCGCTCGCCCCGCTCCAGCGCCGAGCGCAGGACGGCGAAGTTCAGCGACAGCCGCCGTACGCCGAGCGCCGAGCACGCTGTCACCAGCGCCGCCACCAGGAACTCGTTGAGCCCGTTGTCCGCGGTCCGGTCCCGCCGCATCAGGTCCAGGGACAGCCCGTCCGATCCCCACGGGACGAAGTGCAGCAGCCCGCGCAGCGTGCCGTCCTGGTGCGCGGTGACCACCACGCAGTCGGGGTCGGCCGGGTCACCGATGCGGGACAGCGCCATCGAGAAGCCGCGCTCGACCGCGCCGCCGCGCCAGGCCGCCGCGCTGGAGACGAGCGCCGCCAGCTCGTCCGCGGGCACGTCCCCGCTCCGCCGCACGGCCGCGGTGAACCCGGCCCGCTCGATCCGGGACACCGCCTGCCGCACCCCGCGCATCGACCGCCCGGCCAGGCTGAACGTGTCCACGTCCAGCACCGCCTCGTCCCCCAGCTCGTACGCGTCCAGGCCGTGCCGGGCCCAGACCGTCGCCCCGCGCGACCCGCAGCCGATCGCCGCCGGCACCCAGGCGTGCCGCCGGGCCAGCTCCAGCCCGGCCGTGATCGCCCCGGGCCAGGCCTCCGGGTCGCCGATCGGGTCGCCGCTGACCAGCAGCACCCCGTGCACCACCCGGTACGTCAGCGCGGCCTTGCCGGTCGCGGACCAGACCACGCTCTTGTCCCGGCGCAGCGCGAAGTAGCCGAGCGAGTCGCGGCCGCCGTGCCGGGCCAGCAGCGCCCGCAGCCGGGCCTCGTCGGCCGGGTCCAGCCGGGCGGCCGGCTCGGCCGGGCGCAGCACCAGGTAGGCCGTGGTGAACGCGGTCAGCAGCCCGAACCCGAGCAGCACCGCGGCGACCAGGTCGCCGCCGTCGGCGGAGAACCGCACCGGCCCGGGCACGCCGACCAGCCCGAGCAGCACGTGCCGCAGCTGCAGCGCCAGCGACGGCCGCCCGAGCACCCGGTCCCCGTACGCCTGCAGCAGCACCAGGCCGAGCCCGGTCCCGATCGCGACCAGCTGCAGGAAGCGGCGGACCGCGAGCCAGCGGCTGCTCGGGTCGCCCTCGGCCCGGAACTCCCGCCGGGTGCCGACCAGCAGCCCCAGCACGACCAGCGAGGCGACCGACTCCTCCACGTCCAGACCCTTGGCCAGGTGCGCGACCGCGACGACCACGGTCGCCGCCACCGCGGTCAGCCAGGCC
>DATINN010000062.1:0-3465 GCA_035474175.1 Mycobacteriales bacterium
GTCCTCGATCCCGTTCTTGTACATGAACGTGACCTCGTGCGGCGTCTCGTCGCGCTCGTCCCGCAGCGTGATCGACAGCCCGCGGGTGAGGAAGGCCATCTCCTGCAGCCGCCGGGACAGGTTCTCGAACGAGTAGATGACCGTCTCGAAGATCTTCGGGTCGGCCCAGAACGTGGTGGTGGTGCCGTGCTTGCGGGTCGGCGCGCCCTTGAGCAGCGGGCCCGGCCGGCTGTCCGTGTACGTCTGGTTCCAGGTGAAGCCGTCGCGCAGGATCTCGACCGTGAGCTTGCTCGACAGTGCGTTGACCACGGCCGCGCCGACGCCGTGCAGGCCGCCGGAGACCGCGTAGGACTTGGAGTCGAACTTGCCGCCCGCGTGCAGCGTGGTCAGTACGACCTCGACGGCCGGCCGCTTCTCCACCGGATGCCGGTCGACCGGGATGCCGCGGCCGTTGTCGACGACGCGGACGCCGCCGTCCTTGAGCAGCGTCACCACGATCGTGTCGCAGAAGCCGGCCAGCGCCTCGTCGACGGAGTTGTCGACGATCTCCTGCACCAGGTGGTGGAGCCCCCGCTCCCCGGTCGACCCGATGTACATTCCGGGGCGCTTGCGAACCGCTTCCAGGCCCTCGAGGACAGTTATCGAGCTCGCGCTGTAGTCGGTCGTCGGTGCCTTGGGAGCCACGCGTGCTCGCTTCCTCCCGCCGGCTGTCGACGGGACCTGGGGTCGTCATGCGGGCGGCGGCTCCGGCCGTCTGAACGCTGGAACAGCGCTCTGGGCCGCTGGAGCCGCCGCACGCGGAAGTGTCGCCTCCAGTCTACCGCGAAATAGCTTCAGAACGGGGCATCGCTGCCGTCTGACGCGTCGTGAGCCTGTCCAGCACGCTGCGTCGAAGGTCCCCCAC
The DNA here is from genome assembly GCA_035474175.1 of Mycobacteriales bacterium. Taxonomy (GTDB): domain Bacteria; phylum Actinomycetota; class Actinomycetes; order Mycobacteriales; family CADCTP01; genus CADCTP01. Next base: position 905 of record DATINN010000062.1, read on the forward strand.
ATGCACCCGGGGGCTGCGAGCCGCAGAACGCCGTCTCCGCGTTCATCTTCCGGGGGCGCCGGGAAGGACTCGGCCCATGGCACTGAGATGGTCCGGGAACGGTCGCGGGACCGCCGTCCTGCTGCACGGGATGATGTCGCTGGCCGGCACCTGGTGGCGGATCGGGCCGGCCCTGGCCGAGCGCGGCTGGGACGTCACCGCCCTCGACCTGGCCGCGCACGGCGGCCACCGGCCGGCCGGCCCGCTCACCGCGGACGCGCTCGTCGGCAGCGTCACCGACCAGGTCACCGGGCCGGTCGACCTGCTCGTCGGGCACAGCATGGGCGCGGCCACCGCGGTCAGCGCCGCGGTCCGGCACCCGGGCCTGGCCCGCGCGCTGGTGCTGGAGGACCCGCCCGGCGGCATGTCCCGCGGCAGCGAGCAGCTGGCCCGCGGCGTCGAGCTGGACGCGGAGCTGGCCCGGCGGGACCGGGAGCGGCTGGTCCGCCGGTCCCGGTCCGACCACCCGGGCTGGGCCCCGAGCGACGTCGAGCACGACGTGGTCGGGATCGAGCAGGCGGACGCGGCCGCGGTCGCGGCCGGGCTGCGGGCCGGGCTGCGCGGGTGGGACATGCCGGCGCTGGTCGGGGCGGCGGACGTGCCGGTGCTGGTGCTGGCCGCGCCGGCCGGGTCGAGCGCGCTGGCCGGGGACGCCCGGGACGGGGTGCGGGCCGCGCTGCCGGCCGACCGGTTCGTGGAGCTGCCGGGCGGTCACTGCCTGCACCGGGACCTGCCGGACCGGTGGCTGGCCGCGGTGGACGCGTTCACCGCGGCCGTCCTGCCGGTCAGCGGGTGAGAGTCAGGAACTGGACCGGCGCCCGCCCCAGCACCAGCGCCTGCGCCGTCGGCAGCTGCAGCGACCGCAGCACCCAGCCGACCGCCACCCAGCGGCCGGAGCGGGCGACCCGGTCCGGCGCCGCGTCCCCGTACGGGTCGGCGTCCGTCGGGAAGTGCGTCTCCGGATCGGTGACGGTGATCGTCAGGTCGCCGCTCGGCAGCCGGACGGAACCGGTGCGCAGCCCCTTGGGGGTGATCGCGTCGTCGACCTGGATCTGGGTGCCGGCCGCGATCCCGGACCGGTGCGAGAGCTGGATCGGGACGACGACGGCGCCCGCGACCGCCACGAGCGCGGCGATCTCCACCATAGCCGTCGCTTTTGCACCGTCATGCGACGAATTCTCCCCCAGGCTCAGCCGTACGTGTCGCGGGGGCCGCGGCCGGCGACCCGGCGCGGTCCGCTGCCCCAGGTCGGCGCCGTCGGGCCGTGGATGCGGATCCGGGTCACCACGTCCGGACCGAGCTCGGCCCGGATCCGGGTCATCAGCGTCGGCAGCATGCCGCGCAGCTGCATCGCCCACGCGGTCGACTCGGCGGCCAGGGTCAACTCGCCGCCGCGCAGGCTGACCGGCTGGCAGCGGGCGGCCAGCTCGGCCCCGACGATGCGGTCCCAGCCGGCCAGCACGGTGGCCGAGGCCGCGGTCGCCTGCCAGCCGCGATCGTCCACCAGCCGCTTGACCAGCGAGCCGAACGGCTGCGGGTCGCGCGGGTCGGGCCCGGCGCCGGAGTAGCCACCGCGCCGCTCCTCGGCCCCGGCCCGGCGGCGACCGGCCACCCGGCGGGCTCCCGGCGCCGACCGGCGGGACGCGGCCCGGGCGATGTCGAGCGCGGTCCGGCCCATCCCGTCGTCCACATCTTCCACAGCACTGTCCACAGGAGGCGCATCGGCCCCGCCGGCCCCGGGCACCTCGCCCGTCTCGTGCGACACCCTCGTCACCGGACCCGCCGGACCTGGCCGTCGGCCACGTCGTAGCGGGCGCCCAGCAGCTCCGGCGGCACGTCGTCGGCGACCGCCGCGGTCACCAGCACCTGCTCGGCCTTGCCGGCCAGCGTGGCCAGCCGGCCGCGGCGGGCGGTGTCCAGCTCGGCGAACACGTCGTCCAGCACCAGCACCGGCTCCACCCCGTCCGCGGTCAGCAGCTCGTACGCGGCCAGCTGCAGCGCCAGCGCGTACGACCAGGACTCGCCGTGGCTGGCGTAGCCCTTGGCCGGGCGGCCGGACAGGGACAGGACCAGGTCGTCGCGGTGCGGGCCGACCAGGGTGACCCCGCGCTCCAGCTCGGCCGGGCGGACCCGGGCCAGCTCGGCCAGCAGCGCCGCCTCCAGCAGCTCGGCGCCGGGCTCGTCCGGCGGCAGCGCGTCGCCCAGCGAGCAGGAGTACGTCACCGCGGCCGGGCCGCCGCCCCGGGCCACCTCCTCGTACGCGGTGGCCACGTACGGGGCGATGTCGCGGACCAGGCCGAGCCGGCCGGCCAGCAGCTCGGCGCCGAACCGGGCCAGGTGGCCGTCCCAGACGTCGAGCGTGCGCAGGTCGGCGCCGGCCCCGGAGCCGCGGTGGGCCCGGGCCGTCTTCAGCAGCGCGCCCCGCTGCTTGAGCACCCGGTCGTAGTCCGCCCGCACTCCGGCGTAGCGCGGCGTGCGCTGAGTGAGCAGCTCGTCCAGGAACCGCCGGCGCTCGCCCGGGT
>DATINN010000063.1:0-26168 GCA_035474175.1 Mycobacteriales bacterium
GGGCTGTCCGACGTCGTCTTCGTCGGCCACTCGGTCAGCGCGATGATCGGCGTGCTGGCCGCGAACGCGCAGCCGGAGCGGATCGGCTCCCTGGTCCTGGTCGCCCCCTCCCCCCGGTACGTCGACGACGACGGCTACGTCGGCGGCTTCAGCCGGCCGGACATCGAGGAGCTGCTCGACTCGCTGGACAGCAACTACCTGGGCTGGTCGGCCGCGATGGCGCCGGTGCTGATGGCCAACCCGGACCGGCCGGAGCTGGGCCAGGAGCTGACCAACAGCTTCTGCCGTACCGACCCGGACATCGCCCGGCACTTCGCCCGGGTCACCTTCCTGTCCGACAACCGGGCCGACCTGGCTCGGGTCCACGTCCCGGCGCTGGTCCTGCAGTGCTCCGACGACGTGATCGCGCCCGTCGAGGTCGGCGACTACCTGCACCGCGAGCTGTCCGGCAGCACGCTGGTGCGGCTGCGGGCGACCGGGCACTGCCCCAACCTCAGCGCCCCCGGCGAGACCGTGGCCGCGATCAAGGCGTTCCTGAGTGACCGCCGGACCGGCTGACGACCCGGACCTGGCCGAGCTGGCCCCCTGCGGGCTGCTGTCCACCGAGCCCGGCGGCCTGATCGTCCGGGTCAACGCGACGTTCCTGAGCTGGACCGGCTACGACCGGGCGGACCTGGTCGGCCGGCGCCGGTTCCAGGACCTGCTCAGTCCGGGCGGGCGGATCTACCACGAGACCCACTACGCGCCGCTGCTGTTCATGCAGGGCTCCGTACGGGAGATCGCGGTCGAGCTGGTCCGCGCGGACGGCAGCCGGCTGCCGGCGCTGGTCAACTCCAGCGTGCAGGCCGACGCCGAGGGCAAGCCGGTGCTGGTCCGCACGGCGGTGTTCCCGGCCGGCGACCGCCGCGGCTACGAGCAGGAGCTGCTCCGGGCCCGCCGGGACGCCGAGGAGGCGGCCACGCGCGCGCGGTTGCTGGCCCAGACCCTGCAGGAGAGCCTGATCCCGCCGGAGCTGCCGCGCATCCCGGGCCTGCAGGTGGCGGGGCGCTACCGGCCGGCCGGCACCGGCGACGAGGTCGGCGGCGACTTCTACGACGTGTTCGCCACCGGGGACGACTGGGCCGTCGTGGTCGGCGACGTCTGCGGCAAGGGCGCGCCCGCGGCCGTGGTCACCTCGCTGGCCCGGCACACCGTGCGGGGCGCGGCCGTCCGGACCCGGATGCCGAAGACGGCCCTGGCCGCGGTGAACAACGCCCTGCTGCGCCAGCCCGACCCGGCCCGGTTCTGCTCGCTGGTGCACGCCCGGCTGCGCCGGGACCCGGCCGGCCGGCTGCGGCTGACGGTGGCCTCGGGCGGGCACCCGCTGCCGCTGGTGGTCGGCGCCGCCGGCCGGGGCGGCCCGGTCGGGGTGCCGGGCACGGTCCTCGGCGTCGTCGCCCGGCCCCGGCTGCACGACACCACGGTCGAGCTGCGCCCGGGCGACGTCGCGCTGTTCTACACCGACGGCGTGACCGAGGCCCGCCGGGACGGCGAGTTCTACGACGACGACCGGCTGCTGCGCACGCTGACCGCGCTGCGGGGCGAGGACGCCGGCACGATCGCCGAGCGCATCGGCGCGGAGGTGGTCGGCTTCCAGGGCGGGCTACCCCGGGACGACATCGCTCTCGTCGTCCTGCGGGTGCCGGTCTAGCGAGGGGGGCGGCGGCCCCGGCGTCACCGCTGTAGGAACGCCGGGGCCTTGACCATCGCCCCACCCGGGTGGGTCGACTGCCCGACGGGGTCTGCCCGGGCGGAGCGGATCCATGCCCCGGGGCGGGCATACTGGGTGCGCCGTCGGCATCATGCGCACCGCCGTCCGAGGTGGCGCCGTCGACCGACCGGGCCAGGCCCGGAGGGGACGGTCCCGTGCCGAGAGAGACAGGCGGCGTCCCGCCGTCTCCCACCGACCTGGTCCACGCGTTCTCCGCGCTCCAGCTGCTCATGGTCGCCGCGCCCGGCGTCGAGGGCTTCCTGTACGACGTGGCCAAGCTGGCGGCCCGGATCGTCGACCCGCCCGGCTCGTGCGGCATCACCCTGCGCCGCGGTGACGGCCCGCTCACCATCGCCAGCAGCGACGAGCGGGCCGAGCTCGTCGACCAGGCCCAGTACAGCTCCGGCAGCGGCCCGTGCCTGGACAGCCTCGCCTCCGGCGCCTTCATCGACGTGCCCGACCTCGGCAGCGACGGCCGCTGGCCCGAGTTCCGGCGGCGGGCGCAGGCCGAGGGCGTGCACAGCTGCCTGGCCGCGCCGCTCACCGACGGGCAGTCGATCCTGGGCGCGCTCAACCTGTACGGCCACCGGCCCCGGGTCTTCGACGACGCGGCCCAGCAGCAGGCCCGGACCTTCGCCGCCCAGGCCTCGACCGCGCTGGTGCTCGTGCTGCGCACGGCCGCCCAGGCCGAGCAGAGCGAGCAGCTGGAGCGGGCGCTGACCTCCCGGACCGAGATCGACCAGGCCATCGGCATCCTGATGGGCCAGCAGCGCTGCACCGCCGACGAGGCGTTCGCGCTGCTGCGGCAGCACTCCCAGAACAACAACCGCAAGCTGCGCGAGGTCGCCGTGGAGCTGATCACCCGGGTCACCGGGGAGGCGCCGGTGTCCGGTTCCCGGTTCGACCACTGACCGGTCCGGGCGGGGGTCCCGCGCGAGCGGAACGGGCGCGGGGTCCCGCGCTGACCCGACCGGGCGCGGGGTCCCGCGCTGACCCGACCGGGCGCGGGGTCCCGCACTGACCCGACCGGGCGCTGGGTCCCGCACTGACCCGACCGGGCGCGGGGTCCCGTACTGAGCGGGACGGGCGCCGGGTCCCGTAGAATCCTGCGAGGTTGGGGAGACAGCCACCGGACACCCACGTCCGCGCCACCTGTTTCGTGTCCGGAGCAGCTGTGCCAGACCTCTCCTCGACGTCGTCCTCCGACGCTGCGGCGTCGCCCGCCGCGGTCGGGTCCCCGGGTGTGTCCGCCGCGGCGCTGTCGCCGGCCCGCGTCGCCTCGGCCCGGGTCGCCCCGCCCCGCCCGGCCGCGCCGCGTGGCCCGGCCGCCGGGGCCCGCACGACCGAGCCCCGCACGACCGACGCCCGTACGACCAGCGGCCGTGTGGGCGCCAGTGGCGGGCCGGCCGGGGTCCGGGTCGACGACGTCTCCGGCGTCGAGGGACTCAGCAGCGGGGGACTCGGCGGCGGTGGACTCGGCGGCGGGTGTGCCGGTGCCGGGCCGGCGCTGGAGGCCGAGCTGGCCGCCGCGCGGCAGGAGATCGCCGGCCTGCGCGTCGCGCTGACCTCCCGGGCCACCATCGACCAGGCCCGCGGCATCCTCATCGCCCGCTACCGGATCTCCGCCGACGGCGCCTTCGAGCTGCTCGTGCGCTGGTCCCAGGACCGCAACATCAAGCTCCGGGTGATCGCCGAGACGCTGGTGGCGATGGCCCAGCACGGCGTCGAGGCACCGCACGCCTGTCCGTCGCTGGCCCGCTGGCTGGACCAGCAGCTGATGGAGCCCTCGGCCGGGCCGTGACGCCTCAGCGGCCGGTGAGCCGCACGGTCAGGGTGCCGGCCTCGTCGTGGCCCAGCTCCAGCACGGTCAGCTCGCCGCCCGCGTCCCGGTAGCGACCGGTGCCGCCGACCACGGCCATCCGCTTCTCCGGCTTGTCGGTGACCAGGCCCTGGAAGGCGATCTGGCCGCCGGGCAGGGACACCGTGCCGACGCAGTGGGTCTGGAAGCCGTCGGCCAGGATCGCCGTGATCGTGCAGGTGCCGCCCTCGACGCCGACCTGCCGGCCGGTCCGGTCCAGGATGCGGTCCTGGAAGACGAGCAGGTCGCCGACGCCGGGACCGGGGCTGCCGATGTCGACGTAGTTCTCCGACTGGGGCCGGAAGACGATGTCGTACCGGAGCACGGTGCCGTGAGCCGACGCCGCGGCCGGGCCCGACGCCGGCGCACCCGCCTCCGGTGCCGCCGACGCCGCCACCGCCCCGCCGCCGACGACCCCCGCCACGACTACTCCGACCAGCCACGTTGACCTGCGCACGGGAGCCTCCTGACCATTTGATTAGATGGACAGTATGAGTGATTGTGCGGGTCGTCAACGGTGAGCCCGCGGCCGTACCGGATGGGCGCCCGGACGGCGTCCGTGGCCGACACGCGGGAGCGGGTGGTGACCGCCGCCCGCGCGCTGTTCGCGGACGCGGGCTTCCACCGGGTGTCGCTGGAGGAGATCGCCCGGCGGGCGGACGTGGCCCGCGCGACGGTCTACCACCAGTTCGGCTCCAAGCTCGGCGTGCTCGGGGCGGTGGTCGAGGACTTCGAACGACGGGCCGGCCTGGCCGCCCTCGCGGACCTGGTCGAGACGGCGCCGCCGGACCGGCTGGTCCGGGACGTGGTCACGGCCGGCTGCGCCTACTGGGCCACGGACCCGGCGCTGGCCCGCAGCATCATCGCGTTCGCGGTGGCCGACCCGGCCGCGGCCGACCTGCTGGCCGGGCACGACGCCGGCCGGCTGCGGCTGCTGACCCGGCTGGTCGCCCGCCTGCCCGGCCCGGTCCCGCCGGCCGCCCTGGACACGCTCTGGCTGCTCACCGGCTTCGCCGCGTACGACGACCTGACCCGGGGGCGCGGCCTGAGCACGGCCGCGGCCGCCACCCTGCTGGCCGAGCTGGCTCAGGCCGGTCTGCGCACCTGACGGACCCGGTTCCACCACAGCGACAGGCCGACCGCGGCCGCGACGAGCAGCCCGCCGATGCCGGCGAAGAGCGCGGCCAGGTCGCGGTCCTTGTGCGTGACCGTGATCGCCCGGGGCAGGTCGGACAGCGCGCTCTGCAGCTGCCCGGCGTCCTTCGCGGCGTAGAACTGCCCGCCGGTCGAGGACGCCACCTGCTGCAGCGCCGGGTAGTCGGCGACCAGCGCACCGCCGAACCGGCCGCCGCCGCCCCCGAACGGCCCCCCGCCCCCGCCGCCGCCGAACGGCCCGCCGGCGCTGTCCCCGAGCTGGGACGCGTCGCAGACCATCGGCGCCGGCGTGGTCGTGCCGAAGCCGATCGTGTAGACGCGCAGCTTGCGCGCGGCCGCCTCGGCCGCGGCCGTCTTCGGCTCGACCCCCTGGGTGTTGGCGCCGTCGGTGAGCACCACGATGACGTCGGCCGCGTACGCGGAGTCGGCCGAGCTGGGCGCGACCTGGGCCCCGGTCGGCGGCACCGACGGGTCGATCTCGGCGATCGCGTCGATGGAGGTGAGGATGGCCTGCCCGATCGCGGTGCCGCGGGACGTGGTCAGGTTGGGCAGCGCGTCCAGCAGGGCCTTGGTGTCGGTGGTCGGCGGCACCAGCACGGCCGCGATCCCGGCGAAGGCCACCAGCCCGATCCTCGCCCCGCCCGGCTGGGCCTGGATGAACTCGGCCGCCGCCTTCTCCGCCGCGGTCAACCGGTTGGGCTCGACGTCGGAAGAGCACATCGACCCGGACACGTCCAGGGCCAGCAGGATCGTGGTCGAGCTGGACGGCACCGGCACGGACGCCTGCGGCCGGGCGAAGCCGACGGTCAGCACGACCAGCCCGAGCAGCAGCAGCGCGACCGGGATGCGCCGGCGCCACAGCGTCCGGCCGGGGAGCGCGGCCCGGACCAGCGCGGCCGAGGTGACCCGGACGGCGGCCCGGCGCCGGCGCCGCCGCGACCACCAGGCCACGCCCAGCACCAGCGGGATCACCAGCAGGGCCAGCAGCGCGGTCGGCCAGGCGAAGGACATCAGACCAGCCTCCCCGTCCGCAGCACGGTGAGGACCGCACCGGCCGCCAGCAGCAGGACCGCGAGCCCGGTGAACGCGCCGGCCAGCGGCAGGTCCTCCCGTTTCGTGGTCAGCCGCAGGTCGATCCCGTCCGCGATCCCGTTCAGCCGGGCCGCGTCCGACGCCGGGTGGTACGTGCCCCCGGTCGTCTTCGCCACGGTGGTCAGCGTCTCCTCGTCCAGGACCGTACGGATCCGGAAGCCGTCGACGGTGACCGTCCCGCCCGCCGCTGTGCCGACGCCGACGGTCTCGACGTGCACGCCGGCCTTCTGCGCCGCCTCGGCCGCGGCCGTGGTCGCCTCGTCCGGCCCCTTGTCCTCGCCGTCGGAGAACAGCACGATCGTCGCCGAGCTCCAGAAGCCGAGGTCGGGCACGGTGCCGTCCTTGCCGATGACCACCTTCTTGCCGGTGATCGCGGACAGCGAGGTGAGCAGCGCGTTGGCCAGCGAGGTGCCGCCGGCGACGCTGAGCCGGTCGACCGCGGTCTTGGCCGCGGCGTGGTCGGCGCTGGGCCGGTCGGTGGTGAGCGCGCCGTTCTGGAACGCGACGACGCCGACGTCGACGCTGTCGGGCTGGGCGTCGATGAACGCGCCGGCCGCCTGCTTGGCCGCGGCCAGCCGGCTCGGGGCCACGTCGGTCGCGCCCATGCTGTTGGACACGTCCATGGCCACGATCACGGTGCCGGCGGCCCGGGTGACCGGCACCGACGCGGCCGGCCCGGCCACGGCCAGCGCCAGCACGGCCAGGCCGCCGATGCTGAGCCAGAGCCCGGTGGTGGTCCGGCGCCGGCCGGTGGCCAGGCCGGCCGCGGCCAGCGCGGCCGCCCGCCGCCGGGACGCGAGCACGGCCCCGGCGGCCAGCGCCGCCACGACGAGGACGCCGAGCACCAGCCACCAGGGCGAGCTGAACCTCACGCGCGCCTCCAGCGGGTGCCGGCCACGACCTCGACCAGCGCGTCGAGCAGGTCCCGGTCGGTGTCGATCCGGTGCAACGGCACCCCGGCCCGGCGCATCCGCCCGCCCAGCTCCGCGTCGCGGGCGTCCACCCCGGCCCGGTAGCGGCTGCGGAACAGCGGGTCGCTGGTGTCGACCAGCAGCTGCTCGCCGGTCTCGGCGTCCTCGACCAGCAGCAGCCCGGCCTCGGGCAGGTCGTCGTCGGCGGCGTCGACCACCCGCAGCGCGACCACGTCGTGCCGGTGCACCAGCCGCAGCAGCGGCCGGTCCCAGTCGCCGGTGCCGATGAAGTCGGACACCACGATGACCAGCGACCGGCGCCGGGCCAGCGCCGACACCGCGTCCAGCATCACCGCGAAGTCGGTGGTCACCGCGGCCGGCGTGGCCGCCCGCTCGATCTCGTGGCCGATCCGCAGCGCGTGCCCGCGGCCGGTGCCGGGCGGCACGACCCGGGTCGCGGCGCCGTCGTGCAGCACCGCGCCGACCCGGTTGCCGCCGCGGCCGAACAGCCGGGCCAGCGTCAGCGCCAGCTCGGCCAGCACGTCCTGCTTGCCCCGCCCCGGGGCGCCGACCGTCATCGACGCCGACCGGTCCAGCACCAGCCACACGGTCAGCTCGCGGTCCTCGGTGAACTGCCGCACCTGCGGCTCGTCCAGCCGGGCGGTCGCGTTCCAGTCGATGTGCCGGGCGTCGTCCTCCTCCGCGTACGGCCGGAGGCCCGCGAAGTCGAGCCCGGAGCCGCGGTAGGGCGTGCGGTAGTTGCCCTGCACCCGCCCGTCGAGCCGGCGGATGACCCGCCACTCCAGCCGGAGCAGCAGCCGGTCGGGCGCGGTGACCATGGGATCAGCGATCCTGCAGCGCGACTTCGGGCATCGGTACGGCCCGCAGCACGCCGGCGATCACGGTGTCCGGGTCGACGTCGTCGGCCAGCGCCTCGTACGAGAGCACGACCCGGTGCCGGAGCACGTCCAGGCTCAGCTCGCGGACGTCGTGCGGCAGCACGTAGTCGCGGCCGCGCAGGAAGGCCAGGGCCCGGGCGCCGAGCACGAGCGCGATCGACGCCCGCGGGCTGGCCCCGTACGTGACGTAGCGGTCGAGGTCGCCGAGGCCGACGGTGCCGGGGGCGCGGGTCGCGGTGACCAGCCGGACGGCGTAGTCGACGACGGCCGGGTCGACGTACACGGTCCGGACCTGGCGCTGCATCGCGATCAGGTCCTCGGGCGTGAGCATCGACTGGGTCGCGGCCGGCGGCTCCAGCGCCCGGTGCACGATCGCGTGCTCCTCGGGCGAGGTCGGGTAGCGCACGACGACCTTCATCATGAAGCGGTCGACCTGCGCCTCCGGGAGCGGATAGGTGCCCTCGGACTCGATCGGGTTCTGCGTGGCCATGACCAGGAACGGGTCCGGCATCGGGAAGGTCTCCCGGCCGATCGTGACCTGGCGCTCCTGCATGACCTCCAGCAGCGCGCTCTGCACCTTGGCCGGGGCCCGGTTGATCTCGTCGGCCAGCAGCAGGTTGGTGAACACCGGGCCCAGCGTGGTCTCGAACTCGCCGGTGTGCTGGCGGTAGACCCGGGTGCCGGTCAGGTCGGCCGGCACCAGGTCGGGGGTGAACTGGATCCGCTGGAACCGGCCGCCGATCGCGGCCGCCAGCGACTTCACCGCCAGCGTCTTGGCCAGCCCGGGCACGCCCTCGACCAGCAGGTGGCCGCCGGCCAGCAGGCCGATCGCCATCCGCTCCAGCAGCACGTCCTGGCCGACGATCGTGCGCTTGACCTCGAACAGCACCTGCTCGAGCGGATGGGTCATCGGAGCTCCTGTCATGTCTGGGGTCCACCCCCCGGGCCGGAGCCGCCACCGCCGAGCGCGGTCCCGATCGGCACCGCGAACGCGATGCCCGCGAACGAGTCGTCATGTCCGGGGTCGGCGATCGACAGCACGATGCCGATCACGCTGCCCTCGCCGTCGAGCAGCGGTCCGCCGGAGCTGCCCGGGTTCACCGACGCGTCGAACTGGATCAGCCCGCCGAACGTCCCGCCGTTGGTCTTCGCGGTCCGCCCGGTCGCCGACACGACGCCCGTCGAGACGCTGTACGTCAACCCGAGCGGGTTGCCGATCGCGACCACCGGCCCGCCGATCTCGGCCGCGCCGCCGAGCGTGGCCGGCACGATCGGCTGCGGCAGGGTCGCCGGCGTCAGCGTCGCCACGTCGTGCGCGGGGTCGGCCGCGGCGACGGTGGCGGCCGACTTCGTGCCGTCGGCGAAGATCAGGCTGACCGCGCTCTTGTCGGAGATGACGTGGTTGGCGGTCAGGACGGTGCCGTCCTCGGACACGATCACCCCGGTGCCGAGCGAGCCCTTGGCCGTACGGACCACGACGACGGACGGGCCGACCTTCTTGTAGACGTCCGGCACGGTGACCGTCGGCGACGGGGTGGGCGTCGGAGCCGGCGCCGCGGCGGCGCTGTCGCCGCCGCCCCGGGTGACCAGGAACGCGGCCGCCACCACCAGGACGATCAGGATTGCCGCACCGGCCGCGAGCGCGCCCCGGCGACCGCGCGGTCGCGGGTCGACGGGCGGCTCGGATGCCATACCGCCAGAGTAAGGACCGACCGTGTAGGGACGCCGTGAGTAGCCGGACTCCGCCCCGGCCCACCCGCCCTCGCTGGTGCGCACGTGGTCGCGGCCGAGGGCGAGCCGGTCGCCGTCCGGCGCGGCCTGGACGCCCGGGCCGAGGCGCACGCCGGCCGCTCCAAGGCCCGACCGGTCGAGTCGTGTATCGCGGCGGCGGCGGCGCGCTCACGTCCCGGTTCAGCACCTGCGGCGAAGTCGTACTTATCTGTATCGTTGATTACGGATAGTTACTGGTCACGATACAGAAACCCCTTCCGGGGGAAACAATTCACCCCGTAGGAGACCACAACGCACGCATAGAGAAGTAACGCGACGCCCGGACTGAGAGCGTGATCTTCAGATGGCCCGGTGTCGCTCCTGTGATCGGACGGCGGACCGGTGCGGAAGCCATACAGCCCGATCACGGAGGTGATGGTACGTGTCGTCCGCGCAAGCCACCGTCCGGAGAGAAGGCTCGGACTCGCCGGCCGTCACCGGCACCCAGAAGCGCAAGCTGCCGTCCCTGACCGGAATGCGTTTCCTCTGCGCCGCCATGGTGTTCGCGATGCACTCGTCGTTGCTGGCGTTCTTCACCTCGAAGGGCACCACGACGACCTGGACCTCCATCGCCTACCAGGGCGGGTACACCGGGGTCGTCTACTTCTTCATCCTCAGCGGGTTCGTGCTGACCTGGAGCGCGCGGGCGGGTGACCGGCTCGGTGCGTTCTGGCGGCGCCGGTTCTTCAAGATCTACCCGGCATACCTGGTCGCGCTGATCGCCGGCATGGTGCTCACCACGTTCGTGCAGGGCAAGGTGTTCAACCGCAAGTGGGCCGTGCTGGACGTGCTGCTGCTGCAGTCGTGGTCGTCCGACGGCAACGCGCGCTGGAGCTACAACCCGCCGCTGTGGTCGCTGTCCGCGGAGGCGCTGTTCTACCTGGCCTTCCCGCTCTTGCTGCTGCTGATCAACAAGGTGCGACCGGAGCGCCTGTGGGCCTGGACGATCGGCGTGATCGTCGCGATCGTCGCCGTGCCGACGCTGCTCCCGCTGCTGCCGCCGGGCGACGCGATGCCCGGGTTCGACCTGACCACGACCGAGGCCTGGGTCGCCAACCAGCTGCCGGTGACGCGGCTGCTGGACTTCGTGCTCGGCATCTTCATGGCCCGCATCGTGCTCACCCGGCGGCGGCTGCCGGTCGGGCTCGGCGGCGCCGTCGCCCTCGGGGTAATCGGATACTGGCTGGCCGGCTACGTGCCGGAGCGGTTCGCCGTCACCGCGATCATGGCCGTGCCGCTGGCGCTCGTCATCGCCGCCGCGGCCGTGCAGGACTCGGACGGCCGGCCGAGCTGGGTCTCCGGGCGGGTGGCGGTGTGGCTGGGCGAGATCTCGTACTGCTTCTACCTGGTGCACTACCTGGTCCTGTCCAGCGCCCGCTTCTGGCTGGGCGAGCGGACCCTCGGCAACCTGGCCGGGTTCGCGACGCTGGCGGGGCTGTTCCTGGTGTCGGTCGTGGCGGCCGCGCTGCTGCACCACCTGGTCGAGCAGCCGATGATGAAGCACTTCTCCCGGTCGCGCCGCAGCAAGGCCGAAGCAGCCGAAGCAGCCGCCGCCCCGGCCGAACCCGACCTCCCCGACAAGATCCGCCAAGCCGCCTGACCCCACGGGAGGCCCGCCACCCGGCGGGCCTCCGCCGGACCGCACCGTCATCCGCCCACGGGTCCGAACACCGTCCACAGCCCGTGAGCCGCCGTCGCCCGCTCACAGGAGCGCGGACCTACAGGAGCGCGCCGTCCGCCGCGACGAGCCGCCCGCCGGTGATCACGGTACGGCCGCCGGGCGCGCGGACGAGCGCGTCCGGCACGTTCTCCGCGTCCAGCAGCACCACGTCGGCCCGGGCCCCGGCCACCAGCCCGTGCCCCGCCAGCTGCCCGAAGGGGACGCTCGTGGCCAGCTCCACCGCCCGGCTCAGGTCCCCGTCCGTACGCAGCCCGTGCAGCCGGGCGAACCCGAGCGCGATCCGCAGCCGTGCCGGAGGAACTCCCGCAGCACGGCGACCGTGCTGTCCACGCCGGGGATCCCGAGCGCGTCCCGCTCGGCCCGCTCGTGCGCGATCCGGCCCTGGGTGGTGGCCTCGCCGCCGTACGGGACCCAGGGGCGGCCCCACCAGCTCTTGTCACGTGCGCGTGCGCGTTGACGAAGCCGGGCAGGGCGAGCCGGCCCCGCCCGTCGATGTCGCCGGTGCTCTCTCCGGCCGTCCGCAACTCGGTGATGCGGTCGTCCTCGATGACGATGTCGGCGGGGTTGCCGCCCCACGGGCGGACGTTCGAGATGATCATCCGAATTACGGTATACCAAAATTCTGCGCCATGGCCTGGCCGGTGGCAAGGTGTCTGGTCGCCAGCGCGTCGACCCGGGCGACGTCGCGGGCGGCGATCGCGGCGTAGAGCTCCTCGTGCTCGCGAGCGATGGTGATCAGGTCACCGTGCCGGCCGAGCAGCCAGCGCATCCGGCTGCGCATGGTCCGCTCCAGCTCGCCGAGCAGGTCGTTGGCGGCGAGGTCGGTGACGATCTCGTGGAAGTCGGCGGCGGCGTGCCGCGCGCTGACGGCGTCGCCGGCGTGCGCGGCCTTCAGCTCCGCATCGACCGCGGTCTTCAGCCGGATCAGCCCGTCGCGGGTGTAGCGCTGTGCGGCCAGGCGAAACGCGAGGGGCTCGAAGGCGGCACGGACCTCGTGCAGGTCGGCGACGTCGGAGGCGGTGAACTCGCGGACCACCGCCCAAGACCGCGGCCGGGCCGTCACCAGCCCCTCGGCGACCAGCGTCCGCAGGGCGTCGCGCACCGGCACCCGGCTGATGCCGAGCTCCTCGGCCAGGTCGCGCTCCACCAGCCGGTCCCCCGGCCTGCGGACCCCGTCCAGAATCTCGTCCCGCAACTGTCGGATCACCCGATCCGACTCCGGCTCGAACACGTCTTTGGTATACCATAACTCATGCGCCCGCTCGCCCTGACCCTCCTCGCCGCGCTCACCCTGGCCGCCTGCGGCACGTCGACCGAGCCGTCGGCCTCCGCCGATCACGGCTCGTCGCCCCCGCTCGCCTCCGGCGCACCGTCGCCGGCCGGGCCCGGTGGGACCGACGCGGCCGGGGACGGCGGGACCGACGCCGCCGGGGACGGCGGGACCGGGGCCGGCGGGACCGCGGCCGGTCCGGGAGCACAGGTCCCGGGCGGGGCAGGGTCGTCGGGCGGATCGGGCGGGACGTCGTCCGGTGGCGCCGGAGCGCGGCCGCGGAGCGGGCCGGCGGATCCGGCGGCGACCGCGAAGCTGCTGCGGGCGGTGGCTGCGGGTGACGCGGCGGGGGTGGCCAAGGCTGTCGCGGCTGGGGCCGACGTCGAGCGGCGGGACGGGGACGGGCGGACGCCGCTGGTGGCGGCGACCAAGGCGAACCGGGTCGCGGTCGCCCGCGCGCTCCTCGACGCCGGCGCCGATCCGAACGCGAAGGACGACCTGCAGGACTCGGCCTTCCTCTACGCCGGCGCCGAGGGGCTGGACGAGATCGTGGCGCTGACGTTGCGGCACGGCGCCGACGTGCGCAGCATCAACCGGTTCGGCGGCACCGCGCTCATCCCCGCCAGCGAGCACGCGCACGTGAGCACGGTGCGCACCCTGATCGCGGCCGGCGTACCGGTGAACCACGTCAACAACCTCGGCTGGACCGCGCTGCACGAGGCGATCGTGCTCGGCAACGGCGACGCGGACCACGTCACCGTCGTCCGGCTGCTGCTCGACGCCGGCGCGGACCAGACCATCCCGGACGGCAACGGCACCCTCCCGCGCGCGCTGGCCGCCCGAGCCGGCCACATCGCCATCGTCGCCGAACTAGACCGCCACCGCTGACCCGGCGCCACCGCCCACCCCCGAGCCGCCACCGATCCCGGGGTCCGCGCCGGCCGAGCGTGGTCGGCATGGGCCGGGTGTCCGCACGCCGAGCCCGCCCGGGGTGCGGACGGAGGTTAGCTGCGGCCGGTCAGGGCCAGGGCCTGGGTCCAGTCGTCGGGGGTGTCGGGCCGGAGAGCCGGCGCGAAGGCCGCGCCGGGCTTGAGGCGGTTGTCGCCCTGGGGGACGAGCTTCGCCAGCGCGAGCGTGGTGCCGGCCGTCTCCGCGTCCGGCACGAACGAGCGCCCGAGCGCGGTCGCCACGTCCCAGGTGTGGATGACCGTGTCCAGCAGCTGGAAGCTGATCGCCACCCCGGCCGGCAGCAACCGGTCCGTGCTGATCTCGACCAACCGCACCGTCCGCGAAAGGTCCGCGGCCGCGAACGCCGCCAGCAGCACGTCGACCGACTCCTGCCACGCCCCCGGCAGGACGTCCCGGGGCGCGTACGCCGACTCCGGCGCGTCCCCGTCCGTCACGGCCGCCGCGAACCCGTGGTGCTGCCCGATCATGTGCGCCAGCAGATCCCGCAAGTCCCATCCCGCGCACGGCGTGGGCCGTACCAGCGCGTCGTCCTCGATCCCGGCGACGTAACCCGTCGCCACCTCGAGAGCCTGACGATGCAGAGGCCGGAAGTCCGTCACCACCCGATCATCCCGCAGGCCGCCGCGTGCCCTAGGACGCGTGACCGACGATGTTGAGCACGGTCCCGTCCGGGGCCCGGACGAAGAACCGGTGCACGCCCCAGGCCTCGACCGTCAGCGGGTGCACGATCTCGTAGCCGAGATCCAGCGCCTCCTGGTACGCGGCCTCGACGTCGTCGGTGTGCACGGAGACGGCCGGGTCCTCGGGCGCCGACTCGTCCCGG
Organism: Mycobacteriales bacterium; assembly: GCA_035474175.1. Lineage (GTDB taxonomy): Bacteria > Actinomycetota > Actinomycetes > Mycobacteriales > CADCTP01 > CADCTP01. Next base: position 14,179 of record DATINN010000063.1, read on the forward strand.
GTCAGCACCTGCACGATCGCCCCGGTGTCGGGCGAGGTGAAGCGAGCCACCCAGCCCAGGTTGAACTCCTCCGTGCTCAACCCGAGGAACCCCGTGTAGAAAGCCTTCGCCGCCTCGATGTCATCGACCTTGAGGTCGGCCATGATCCGGATCGCACGCATGAGGTCCCGCTTCCACGATGGGCAGACTGAGCACATGATCACCCCCGGGCCGCCCCCCGTCATCGCTCCCCGCCGGTCGCGGGCGTCCCTGCCGCCGGCCTGACCGTGCGGCACGTACCGGACGAGGAGCGGCGGGCCCGGCTGGCGGTCCGGCACGCGCTGGTACGCCGCGTCGGCGACCCGGAGGCGGCGACCCGGGCGATGACCGTGCTGCACGCGACCGAGGCCGCCACGGTGCACCTGTCCTGCTGGGCCCGCGTCGACGGCGTCACCGTCGACGACGTCGACCGCGCCCTGTACGTGGACCGCACCCTGGTCAAGCAGCTCGCCATGCGCCGCACCCTGTTCGTGTTCCCGCGCGACCTGCTGCCCGCGGTCCGGGGCAGCGCGTCCGCCCGGGTCGCCGGCATCGAGGCCGCCCGGCTGGCCAAGGACGTGGTCGCCAACGGGATCGCCGCGGACGGCGCGGCCTGGCTCGACCGGGCCCGCGGGGAGGTGCTCGCGCTGCTCGCGGACGCACCCGACGGGCTGACGGCGGTCGAGATCCGCCAGGTCCTGACGGCGATCGACCTGAAGATCCCGCTCGGGCCGGGCGAGGTGCCGCTGGTGCCCCGGGTGCTGACCCACCTCAGCACGACCGGCGACATCGTGCGGGCGGCCGGCGCCGGCCGGTGGGCCCTGAACAAGCCGCGCTGGACGCTCACCCGGCACTGGCTCGGCGACGTACCCGACGCGCTCGACGCGGCCGACGGCTACCGCGAGCTCGTCCGGCGCTGGCTGTGGACCTTCGGTCCCGGCACCGAGGACGACCTGGTCTGGTGGCTGGGCGCGACCAAGGCGATCGTCCGGTCGGCGCTGGCCGCGCTGGACGCGGTCCCGGTGTCGCTCGACGGCGGCGGCACCGGCCACCTGCTGCCCGACGACCTGGACGAGGTCGAGGGTCCGGGCCCGTGGGTGGCGATGCTGCCGGTCCTCGACCCGACCGTGATGGGCTGGCAGGGCCGCGACTTCTACCTCGGCCCGCACCGGGACCTGCTCTTCGACAGCCGCGGCAACGCCGGCACGACGGCCTGGGTCGACGGCCGCGCGGTCGGCTGCTGGGTCCAGGACGAGGCCGGCGCGGTCCGCGTGCACGTGCTGGAACGGATCCCGGCGCGGGCGCGGCGCGCCCTGGACGCCGAGGCGCGGCGGCTCACGGACTGGCTGGGTGGCCTGCGGATCGGCTCGGTGTACTCGTCACCGGCGATGAAATCCGGACGGGCGTCGTCCGCAACCGGTCCTACCGTGCCGGCATGACGAACTGGGAACCGCCCCGCCACGGCACCGAGGCCGAGCACCTCACCGGCGCGCTCGACCGGCTCCGGATGACGTTCCGGTGGAAGGCCGACGGGCTCGACGCGGCCGGTCTCGGCACCCGGATCGGCGCGTCCAGCCTGACGCTGGGCGGCCTGCTCAAGCACCTCGCCCGGGCCGAGGACGACCTGTTCGGTCCCAAGCTGAGCGGCGCCCCGCGCAGCGCGCCCTGGGACACCGCGCCCTGGGCCGAGGACCCGGACTGGGACTTCAGCTCGGCCGCCGACGACGAGCCCACCGAGCTGTACGGGCTGTGGGACGACACGATCGCCCGCTCCCGCGCCACCCTCGCCGCCGCCATCGCGGACGGCGGACTCGGGCAGCCCGTGCACCTGGCCTTCGGCGACGACCGGCTGAGCCTGCGCCGGCTGGTCTGCGACCTGATCGAGGAGTACGGCCGGCACACCGGGCACGCCGACCTGCTCCGGGAGGCCGTCGACGGCCGGGTCGGCGAGGATCCGCCCGCCGGGTGGGAGCCATCCCGGGGCTGACCGGGTTAAGGTCGGGACGCCCGATCCGCCCAACGAAGGGCCCCGGAATGCGGCAACGTCGCTTCGTCGTCATCGTCGGTGCCGCCGCGCTGGCCGCGGCGTTCCTCCCCCCGGCGGTCGCCGACGCCGACCGGGGCGGCACCCCGGCCGCGCGCGTCTGGGTCACCACCCCGGACCGGGCCGAGCTGATGCACGAGCGCGCCCCGGTGCCGTTCACGGCCGGCCCGAGCGGCGAGCTGACGATCACGGTCGACCCGAGCCGGACGTACCAGTCCGTGGACGGGTTCGGGGCGTCGATCACCGACTCCGCCGCGGCCGTGCTCTACCGGCTCGACCCGGCGGCGCGCGAGCGGGCGATGCGCAGCCTGTTCGACACCCGGTCCGGGATCGGGATCAGCGCGCTGCGGCAGCCGATCGGCTCGTCGGACTTCACCGACGACCCGCACTACACCTACGACGACGTGCCGGCCGGGCAGACCGACTTCGCGCTGCGGCACTTCAGCATCGCCCACGACCGGGCCCAGATCCTGCCGCTGTTGCGCCGGGCCAAGGCGCTGAACCCGCGGCTGACGATCATCGGCACCCCGTGGAGCCCGCCGGCCTGGATGAAGACCACCGACTCGCTGATCGGCGGCCGCCTCAAGGACGACCCGGCGGTGTACGCGGCGTACGCCCGCTACTTCGTCAAGTACGTCCAGGCCTACCAGGCCGCGGGCGTGCCGATCGACTACCTGACCCTGCAGAACGAGCCGCAGAACCGGACACCCAATGCGTACCCGGGGACGGACATGCCGGTGCGGCAGGAGGTCAAGCTGATCGAGGCGGTCGGGCCGGCACTGCGGGCGGCCGGGCTGCGGACCAGGATCCTGGCCTACGACCACAACTGGTCCACGCACCCGGACGACGTCGCGAACACGCCGCCGGGCGAGAGCCCGGAGACCGACTACCCGTACGAGATCCTGTCGTCGCCGGCGGCCCGCTGGGTCGCGGGCACGGCGTACCACTGCTACTCCGGGGAGCCGGCCGCGCAGACCGCGCTGCACGACGCCTTCCCGGACAAGGGAATCTGGTTCACCGAGTGCTCCGGGTCGCACGGGGCGGCCGACCCGCCGGAGAAGTTCTTCCGGGACACGCTGACCTTCCACGCCCGCAACATCACGATCGGCACGACCCGCAACTGGGCCAAGTCGGCGATCGCCTGGAACCTCGCGCTCGACCCGAGCGGCGGGCCGCACAACGGCGGCTGCGACACCTGCACCGGCGTGATCACCGTCGACAACGGCACGTTCACGACCAACGCCGAGTACTACACGATCGGCCACCTGTCGAAGTTCGTACGACCTGGTGCGGTGCGCATCGCGAGCACGTCGTTCGGCACAACCGGCTGGAACGGGCAGATCATGGACGTCGCGTTCCGCAACCCGGACGGGTCGACGGCGCTGGTCGTGCACAACGAGAACGACGACCCCCGGACGTTCGCGGTCGCGGTCGGCGGGCGGTCCTTCGACTACACGCTGCCGGGTGGGGCGCTGGCGACGTTCACCTGGGATTCCATGTCCTCGCATGACCGGCTGCTGCCGGCTCCTCTGTCTGCCACTGCGTCACCGGTCGGCGAGGGACCGCAGGGTGCTGTCGACGACGACGCGTCGACGCGCTGGTCGACGGGGACCGCGCAGGTGCCGGGCCAGTTCCTGCAGGCCGACCTCGGTACGCGGCAGACGTTCCGGCGGGTGGTCGTCGACACCGGCGCCAGCACCGGCGACTACGCCCGGTCCTGGCGGCTGGAGGCGAGCTCGTCCGGCACCGACTGGCGCACGCTGGCCACCGGCACGGGCACCGGCCAGCTCACCACGATCGACGTGCACCCGACCCGGGCCCGCTACCTGCGCCTGGTCTCCACCGGCACGTCGGACAGCTGGTGGTCGATCGCCGACCTCAGGGTGTACGCCTGATCTCCGGCTTCCGGGCGCCGCCCGATACTCGTTAGCCGGCCCAATCGCCGGGCTCCCGGGCGCCGTCACGTACTCGTGAGACACGGCCTGAGCGCGGGACTCCCGGGCGCCGTGAGGTGCTCGTGAGACGGCCTGAACGCAGGCTCCCGGGCGCCGTCAGGTGCTCGTGAGACGGCCTAGGCGCCGGGCTCCTGGGCGCCGTCGGGCTCAGTGTCGACCTCGCGCATCTGCTCCAGCCGCGACTCGGCCGAGGTCTGACCGGGCTCGGCCGGCCGGTGCACGCCTTCGGTGAGGCTGCCCTCCTCGGCGTTCTGCACGGCGGCATCGACATCGGGGCCACCCCACGACGGCTCCGGTGAGTGCAGCGTGCCGGGCTCCTCAGTCATGGTGACTCCCCTCCGCGCGACCCGTCCGGGAAGGATCATCCCGGGTCCGACCCGGGTCAATCCCGACCTAAGCCGCAGCTTAGGTCGGGGCTGAAGTCGGGCCGGTTCTGTCAGTGGGCCGGGCTACGGTCGCGCCCATGATCGCCGACGACCTGAGGCACTACCTGCAGCAGTCGCGGGACGCCCTGCTGCGCTCCCTCGACGGGCTCAGCGACTACGACGCGCGCCGCCCGATGACGCCGACCGGCACCAACCTGCTCGGCCTGGTCAAGCACGTCGCCACGGTCGAGGCCGGCTACCTGGGCGCCTGCGTGGGCCGGCCGGCGCCGATGCGGTTCCCCTGGGTCGAGGACGGGTCGGAGTGGGAGGGCGGCGACATGTGGGCCACCGCCGCCGAGTCCCGCGACGACCTGGTCGCGCTCTACCGATCCGTGTGGGCGCACTCCGACCAGTCCATCGCGGAGCTACCCCTGGACGCGCCCGGGTTCGTGTCGTGGTGGGGGCCGGAGAAACAGCACACCACCTTCGGCCACCTGCTGACCCGGATGGTGGCGGAGACCGCACAGCACGCGGGCCATGCCGACATCGTCCGCGAGACGATCGACGGCCGCGGCGGCCGGGACAAGGCCGACCAGGGCGACGCCGACCACTGGGATGCGTACGTGGCCCGGATCCAGGCCGCGGCCGACGCTCACCGCTGAAGCAGCTCGTCCAGGATCCGCCGCGAGCCGGGGTCGTCGGCGGTGATGAGCGCCTTCCACAGCGTCCAGGCCCGGGCCCGGGCCCAGGTCGCCTCGTCCTGGTCGACGACCTCCCGGAACGCGCCCCGCGACCGGCCCGCGAACAGCGTCCAGGCGATCCGCAGGTCGCTGGACGGGTCCCCGACCCCGCAGGTGCCGAAATCGATCACCGCCGCCAGCCGGCCGTCCCTGGTCAGGAGGTTGCCCTCGGCGACGTCGCCGTGGAACCACACCGGCGGCCCGTGCCAGGTCGCCGCCAGCCCGTCCGCCCAGATTTCCCTCGCCCGCGCCCTGGCCGGCTCTCCGCCGAGCCGGGTGATCGCCTCGCGGGTCTCCTGGTCGTACACGGTCAGCGACCCACCGCGCCAGAAGCTGTGCGGCCCGGCCGCGGGCCCGCCGGTCGCATCGATCCCCCGCAGCGCGTTCAGGAACTCGCCCAGCTCGGTCGCGAACCCGACCAGGTCCGCGGGAGGCTGCGTGTCGATCGGCGTGCCCTCGATCCACCGGTACACCGACCACGGGTACGGATACCCCGCCCCCGGCCCGCCCCGCCCGACCGGCACCGGGATCGGCACCGCCAGCCGCGCCCCCAGGTACGGCAGCCAGCGCTGCTCCTTCTCCACCGCCGGCACGTAGCCGGCCGCGCTCGGCAGCCGCACCGACAGCGCGTCGCCGAGCCGGAACGTCCGGTTGTCCCACCCGCTCCGCTCGACCGGCCGGACCGGCAGCCCGGCCCACCGCGGGAACTGCTCCGCGAGCAGGGCCCGCACCAGGGCAACGTCGATCTCCATCCCCGCCAGCCTGGCCGCCCCGGCAACCGGATTACGGCCCGGCCGCCTCGCTAGCCTGGTCCCGTGAAGATCGTGGTGATCGGCGGCAACGGGCACATCGGCACCTACCTCGTCCCCCGGCTCGTACGCGCCGGGCACGACGTGGTCGCCATCAGCCGCGGCCAGCACGCCGGCTACGGCGACGATCCGGCCTGGCAGCAGGTGCAGCGGGTGACCGCGGACCGGTCCGACGCCGATTTCCCGGACCGCGTCGCCGGGCTCCGGGCCGACGCCGTCGTGGACCTCATCTGCTTCACCCTCGACTCCGCGACCGCACTGGTCGAGCGGCTGCGCGGCGAGACCGGCCACCTGCTGCACTGCGGCTCGATCTGGCGGGCCGGCCCCAGCGTCCGGCTGCCGATCACGGAGGACAACGGCCCCCCGCCCCAGGGCGAGTACGGCATCGCGAAGGCCGCGATCGCGGACATGCTGCGCGCGGAGACCCGGGCCGGCGGCCTGGTCACCACCTCGCTGCACCCGGGCCACATCGTCGGCCCGGGCTGGCACCCGATCGGCCCGCTCGGCAACCTCGACCCCGCGGTCTGGCGCACCCTCTCGGCCGGCGAGCCGCTCGACGTCCCCGGCATCGGCACGGAGTTCATGCACCACGTCCACGCTGACGATGTCGCGCAGGCCTTCGAGGCGGCCCTCGATTCCCGTGACGCGGCCGCCGGGGAGGCGTTCAGCGTCGTCGCCCCCTCCGCCCTCAACGTCCGCGGGTACGCCGAGATCGCCGCATCCTGGTTCGGCCGGACCGCCGAGCTGCGCCCGGTGACGTGGGAGGAGTTCCGCAGCCGCACCGATGCCGACGCCGCCGACGCCAGCTGGCAACACCTCTCCCGCAACCACTACTTCAGCATCGACAAGGCCCGCCGCCTGCTCGGATACGCCCCCCGCTACGAACCCGAGGCCGCCATCCTCGAGTCCCTCCGCTGGCTCCTCACCCACAACGAACTCCAGCTCCCCACCCCCCTGACCGTCTAGACCCCGCCTGCGCCCTTCGGCCGGAACTAGCCGATGTGGAGGACGGCGGCGCCGCTGAAGCGACCGCGGGCGAGGTCGGCCAGGGCTCGATCGGCGTCGGCGAAGTCGTACGGGACGGTGGTGGCGGTGATCCCGTGCCGGACCGCCAGCCGCAGGAACTCCTCCCCGTCCGTACGGGTGTTGGCCGTGACGCTGCGCAGCCGCCGCTCCTGGAAGAGAGTGTCCGCATAGGACAGAGCCGGGATGTCGGACAGGTAGATGCCCGCCACGGCCAGCGTCCCGCCCCGGTCCAGCGCGCGCAGCGCGACCGGCACCAGCTCCCCGGCCGGCGCGAAGGTGATCGCGCCGTCCAGCGGCTCGGGCAGCTCGTCCGTCGAGTCGCCGGCCGAGTCGACACCGAGGCTGCGGGCCAGCTCCTGGTTCCCGGCGCCGCGGGTACGCACGTGCACCCGCATCCCCTCCGCCAACGCCACCTGCGCCGCCAGGTGCGCGGACCCGCCGAACCCCCAGATTCCCAGCACCCCACCCGGCGGCACCGCGGCCGCCCGCAACGCCCGGTACCCGATGATCCCCGCGCACAGCAGCGGCGCCGCATGCTCGTCGTCGATGGTCTCCGGGAGCGCGTACGCGAACTCCTCCCGCACCACCAGCGCCTCCGCGTACCCGCCGTCCACGTCCCACCCGGTGAACGTCGGAGCCACGCACAGGTTCTCCGCACCCCGCCGGCAGAACCGGCACGACCCGTCCGTCCCACCCAGCCACGCCACCCCGACCCGCTGCCCCACCGCGAACCGGCGCCCCCCGTCCCCGACCGCGTCCACGACACCGACCACCTCGTGCCCCGGCGTCACCGCGGCTCTCCGCGGCGGCAGGTCACCCTCGGCCAGGTGCAGATCCGTCCGGCACACCCCGCAGGTGGACACCCGGACCCGCACCTGACCGGGCCCGGGCACCGGCAGCTCCCGCTCCACCAACCGCAGCGGACCGCCGTCCACCGGCCCCGGCCGCTCCACCACCCACGCCCGCATCGACCCTCCACCGTCGCCGCCCGGATCGAGGCTAACGATGCCGAACCCCCCGACCGGGGACGGGCCGCCTTGGATACCGGCCGCCACGCCTTTATCGCCGTAGTCAATGGGTGCAGACCGCGTAGTCAGAAATGAGGATTCGCCCCGTGATATATCGACCTGACTTGACCGTCCCGCGCCCCGACATGCAGGATGCCGTCAATCAATGCATTCCCTGGGGGGATCGGCTTGTCTCGGATCAGAACTGTACTGGCGGCATTTTCCGTCATGATTGTCGGCCTGGTCGTCTTCGCGACCGCCGCGAGCGCGGACACCGTCACCGGACAGGGCACGCTGTCCGGTGACCGGTATCGCGGCGGCGTGGTCAGCGCGGGCGGCATCAACTTCGGCGCGGGCGTCCAGGTCAATCACGACCCCACCGGGGAGATCACGCACGTTCGCGGCGTCGCCCGGATCACCAAGCTGAGCAACGTCGCCGCCGTGCAGGTCGACAGCGTCGCGCTCGGCACGTCGACGACCGCCGTGATCTCCCACAACACGCCCAACAATTCCGGCGCCGCGACCTCCGTCACCAGCTACACCGGATGGCGCGGGGTGACGCCGAAGACCTGCACCAGCTACCGGGTCCGCGCGAATTACAGCATCCGCTGGACCGACGGCGGGCTCAGCAAATTCTCGGTCCTGACGCCGCTCACGAGGGTCTGCGGACCGACGACGGCGCCGGTCTACGCGAACTGCGACGCGATGCACAAGGTCTTCCCGCACGGCGTCGGCAGAATCGGTGCGGTCGACCACACCACCGGCACCCGCGTGACGACTTTCTACGTCAGCTCCTGGATCTACAACGCAAACACCGCCCGCGACGCCGACAAGGACGGCATAGCCTGCGAAAAAGCCTGACGGTCGACTCGCCCGGCCCGTCCGGCACCGACTTGTCAGTCGCAACTCCACCCGTACGCCGCCGCCGCCGCCGGCCCTCAGTCCAGCTGGACGGTGCGGTCAGCGGGTGGTGGCAGTGAACCGCCGCCCCACGGAGATGTCGGTGAGGATCAAGCCGGGGCCACGTCGGCGGTGACCCCCAGCCTGCACATCGGCCGGGCCGAGGTTGGATCTCCCGCTGCCGCGCCACCGACAGGGAGCGAAACCTCGATCCTCGTCCCCCGGCCGGCGGGGCTCCTGACGTCGAACGACCCGCCCAGCCACTCAACCCTGTCCCGCAGGCCGAGAAGACCTGATCCCCGCCGGAGATCCGCCCCACCGACGCCATCGTCGCCTACCCACATCCGTAGCGCGTCGTCGCCCTCCTCCACGACCACCTCGGCCAGGGAAGCATCGGCGTGCTTGGCCGTGTTGGTGAGCGCCTCGGACACGACGTAGTACGCCGCCACCTCGACCGGCGGCGGATATCGGGAGTCGGTGCCGACGTACAGGTCGACCGGGACGGCCGAGCGTCGGGCGAGCGTGCGCAGCGCCGGGCCGAGGCCGCCCTCGGTCAGGATCGCAGGGTGGATGCCTCGTGATATCTCGCGCAGTTCGTCGAGGACATCGATCAGGTCGTCGACGGCACGGCCCACCGCGGCCCGGAGCGCCGGCAACTCCCGGGGTACGGAGTCCTGGACGAGCCGGAGGTCGATGGCCAGCGAGACCAGCCGTTGCTGGGCCCCGTCGTGCAAGTCCCGCTCGATCCGCCGCCGCATCTGGTCCCCGGCGGCAACCACCCGCGCCCGGGACGCTGCGAGCTCCACCTGACTGTCCGCGTTCGCTATCGCCATGGCGACCAGTTCTGTGAACTCCACCAGCCGCTGCTCGGTGTCCGTGGGAAATGGACGATCCCACGAGACGACGCTTATCGTGCCCCAGCAGTGTCCCTCAACGCTGACGGGGATGGCCACGGCCGACCGGATCCTTCGGTCCCGGATGAAGGGGAATTCCCCTGCGGTGGCCGGGTTCCGTGCGTCGTACCGTGCGGATCGGCCCGAGGTGAGGACGGACCCAGCAGGAGTGCACGGCTCCGGCGTCCACCGGATGCCGCCGCCGATCCCTCCCCGGTCGTCGTCGGTCACGCCGTGCATCGCCGCGACAGTCGCCATCCCGTCGTCGCCGAAACGGAAGATCACCGCGGCGTCGGCGCCGGTCAGCCGACCGACCTCCTGGGCGACCGCCGCCAAGACGACGTCAGGTGCGACTCCGCGGGCGACGAGCGTGCCGACCCGCCGCAGCGCCGACTGCTCCTCGCCCAGGCGTGCGGATACCCGCGCCTGCCGGCGGGACCGCCCGGCCGCCACCCCCGCAGTTGCCAGGAGCACCCCCAGCGCCACCAGGGCCCGCGAGTCCTCGGCCGAGAAGGAGCCGGGTGTCGGCAAGAAGGCCACCGCAGCAACCGCGACGCTCAGGAGCACCACGCCGACGCGCACCCCGCTCCTCCCGCGACGGGCCCGAAAGGATCTCAGCTCCGCCAGGACCGTCGGAGGCGTGGCTAGCACGTCCACGGCTCTGTCCCGGATCTGCGTGTCACCCGTCAAGGGAATCCCTCGGGCCGGGCGATGAACAGTCGTCATCTGACGACACCTCACGCCGGACAGAGTTGCAGGTGGACCGAGGTACGCGCGGCTGCGCCGTCAGGTCCTGACTGCCCGGCGACCTCCGCTCCAGGGGCCGACAGGTACGCGTCGATCCCTGAGCGGCATCGCCTGCCGGTCGTCGACACGGCCGGGCTGCTCGAGCGGGCCGGCCGGCTCCGGCCGAGTCCGCTGCAGCAGCATGCCGCCGGGCGGCTCGATGCCGCCCAAAATGAGTCAATGGAGACGCCCGGTCGGGACTGCCCACGGCCTACGTTACTGCCATGTGGTCGATCAGCCGGCCGCCGCACTGGGTGGGCCGGACGCAGGAGCTGGCGGTCCTTCGTGCTGCCACCGAGGCGCTTCGCGATGGTGACGGGACGGTGGTGTGGGTCGAGGGCGAGCCCGGGATCGGAAAGTCGTCGCTAGTGGCCGAGGCCCTGGCAACCGGTGACCCGGGGTGGGAGGTCGGATGGGGAATGGCGGACCAGCTCAGCGAGCAGCTGCCACTGCGCGTGATGCTGGAGTGCCTCCAGGTGCGGCCGAATTCAGCGGATCCGCGCCGGGCGCAGGCGGCGGACCTGCTGCGCAGTCGGCGGCCGGGGCTGTTCGCGGACGGCGATGAGTCGGCGACCGGCGTAGAGGTGCTGCTGGCGCTGGCAGACGAGCTGTGCGCGGCCGCTCCCACGGTGATGGTCGTCGATGACCTGCAGTGGGCCGATGAGGCGTCGCTGATGGTCTGGCACCAGCTGGCCGCCTCGATCGGCCAGTTGCGGCTGCTGCTGATAGGGATGTCCCGGCCGACGCCGCGCCGGCAGGAGATGCAGCAGGTACGCGCGGCCGTCGTACGCCGCGGCGGCGCGGTGGTCACCCTGGAGCCGCTGCCCGAACCGGAGGTGACCTCCCTGGTGACGGCGATGGTCGGAGCACCGCCCGGCGACGCGCTGCGGCGGCTGACGGCTCAGGCGGCCGGCAATCCGCTGTACGTGCGAGAACTGGTCGACGCCTTGGTCCGCGAGCAGGCGCTGCAGATCCGAACCACTGCCGAGGTCGCCCTGGCCGAGGAGCAGCTACCGTCCTCATTGGCTGCGGTACTGACCGACCGGCTCAGCTCGGTGCCCGCCGAGACGGCGCAGATGCTGCGCACCGCCGCCCTGCTCGGCGGGAGGTTCACGGTCACCGACCTGGCCGTGCTGCTGCGCCGACCGGTGTCGGGCCTGGCGGCGGACCTGCAGGAGGCAACGGCGGTCGGGATCCTGGCCGGCTCGGGTTCCGAGCTGGTGTTCCGGCATCCGCTGATTCGGCAGGCACTGTACGAGAGCACGCCGTCGGCGCTGCGCACGGCGCTGCACGCCGAAGCGGCACAAGACCTCGCAGCCAGTGGCGCGGTCGCCCTAAGCGTCGCGCAGCAACTGTCCGCCGCGAGAGGGCCGGGTGGGGGCTGGGCCCGGGCCTGGCTCATCCAGACCACGCCCATGCTGACCACGCGAGCGCCGCAGTTGGCGGC
>DATINN010000064.1:0-2600 GCA_035474175.1 Mycobacteriales bacterium
TCCGGTCCGACAGCTCGATCCGGAGGTCGGCCGGCACCGGGCGGCCGAGGACGGCGGCCGGGACCGTGCGGCGCCGGGACAGCTCGGCGTAGAGGTCGTCGTCCTCCACCGGCGAGTGGGCCGGGCCGGCGGAGACCACGACCGCGGCCAGGTCCCGGTGGGCCGGGTCGTGGGTGATGCCGACGACCGGACGGGAGCCGAGCCGGGCGACGGCGAGCCGGACGCCGAAGATCGCGGCGCCGACGCCGAGGAACAGCTCGCGGTCGACCGGGTCGGCCGCCGGGCAGCCGCGCGAGAGGTCGGCGTACACCTCGACCTGGTGGGCGGTGACCCGGAACGACCACGGCTGGAGGTTGCGGTACGACGGCGCGCGGGTCGCCGCCCAGAGGATCTCCTCGGTGTGCTCACGCAGGTCGACGGTGCTGTCCGGGGCCCAGACGGGGGCCGGTGCGGTCCGCACCGGACTCACCGGGCCCGGGCGGAGATGGTGGGGAAGAGGGCCACGTCCTGCTGATCGATGTGCGCCATGCCTCGACGCTAGGTCGCACCACCCGCGGCCCACAGGGCCGGAAGTCCCCCCGGTTCAGCGGACGACGGCGACCGAGCAGGGCGCGTGGTGGACGGCACCGTGGCTGACCGAGCCCAGCATCATCCCGGTGAGCCCGCCGAGCCCGCGGGAGCCGACGACGAGCAGCTCCGCGCCCCGGGTCCCGCCCCGGACTCGACCCCGGACTCGACCCCGGACTCGACCCCGGCCTCGGGCTCGGGCTCGGGCTCGGACTCGGGCTCGCGGACGACCACGACCGGGCCGGCCGACAGCTCCAGCACCTGCACCGCCGTGGACCCCAGCCGCAGCGCGGCGAAGCCGCCGCCGCCGCGCGCGCCCAGCACCGGCAGCTCGGCGGACGCCGCCTCCTCGGCCAGCGCCTGCGCCGGCCGCTGGTTGAGGTGCACCCGCGACTCCACCGCCAGCGCGGCACCGGGCCCGGCACAGGCGCCGGTTGGTGTCAGGAGGGCCGGGAGCGGATAGGTTGCTGTCTGCTCGGACTCGCCGGAGAAGGAGTTCCTCGTGGTCGAGGCCCGTCGTGACACCACCGGGCCACGCGGGGATCGGTTGGGGTGGGCGGCCTGCGCGCTGGCCGCCGCCGGGTTCGGCGCCCTCCTGGCGGGCTGGCTCGCGGGCGGCTGGACGGTGTCGCTGCCGTGGGCGCCGACCCTGGGCCTGCGCCTGGACTTCACCCTGGACGGCCTCGGCGCCCTGTACGCGCTGCTGGCCACCGGCATCGGCGCGCTCGTCTTCGCCTACGGCACCGCGTACCTGCCGCAGCACCTCGCGCACGAGGGCCGGCCGGCGGCGGAGCGCTGGCGGTTCTGGCCGTGGATGGCGCTGTTCGCGGTGGCGATGACGGGGCTGGCGACCGCGCAGGACCTGGTCCTGCTGTTCGTGTTCTTCGACCTCACGGCCGTCTGCTCGTACTTCCTGATCGGCTTCGACCGGACCCGGCGGGAGGCGCGCACGGCCGCGCTGATGGCCCTGCTGGTCACCGGGGTCAGCGCGGTCGCGCTGCTGGTCGCGGCCGTGCTCTTCTACGCCGAGTACGGCACGTTCTCGATCCCGGAGCTGGTGGCCCGGGCCGGCAGCGGCACGACCACGACGGTCGCCGCCGCGCTGATCGCCGTGGCCGCGCTGGCGAAGAGCGCGCAGGTGCCGCTGCACTTCTGGCTGCCGCGGGCGATGGCCGCGCCGACCCCGGTGTCGGCCTACCTGCACTCGGCCGCGATGGTCGCGGCCGGGGTGCTCGTGCTGGGCCGGGTGCACCCGCTGCTGGCCCGCAGCGACGCCGTGCTGACCGGCCTGGCCGTGGTCGGGACGGCGTCGATCCTGGTCGGCGGCGTGCTGGCGCTGCGCCAGGACGTGCTCAAACAGGTCCTGGCCTACTCCACGATCTCCCAGTACGGCTACGTGGTGCTGCTGTACGGGATCGGCGGCGCCGCCGCCAACGGCGCCGCGGCGTTCTACGTGCTGGCCCACGGCGCGGCCAAGAGCGCCCTGTTCATGACGGCGGGCGCGGTGACCACGGCCACCGGGGAGGACCGGCTGTCCCGGCTCGGCGGCCTGGCCCGCCGGGCGCCGGCGCTGGCGGTGGCGGCCGGGGTGGCGGCGGCCAGCCTGGCCGCGCTGCCGCTCACGCTCGGGTTCTTCAAGGACGAGCTGTTCTTCGCCGCCGCCCGGTCCGCCGGCCCGGTCCCGGCCGTGGTGGCCGTGGTCGCGGCCGCGCTGACGTTCGCCTACATCGGGCGGTTCTGGACGCTGCTGTTCCTGGGGCCGGCCCGGGTCGCGCTGCCCGGCCTGTCGTGGCTGCTGGTGGCGCCGGTCGTGGTGCTGGCCGCCGTCTCCGTGCTCGGGGGCCTGGTGGCCGCCCCGTTCGCCGACCTGGCCGCCGCGGCCGGCACGGTGTCCACCGCGGCCCCGGTCGTGCTTGCCCCGGCGTACCACCTGGACGCCCGGGCGGAGAACCTCATGGCGCTGGCCGCGTGGCTGCTCGGCGGGCTGCTGCTGGTGGCGCCGGTCGTGGTGCTGGCCGCCGTCTCCGTGCTCG
>DATINN010000065.1:0-2071 GCA_035474175.1 Mycobacteriales bacterium
CGCCTAGAACTTCGGGATCTCCCGGGCCTCCTGGGCGGCGGCGATCACCTCGGCGAGGGTGGCGCCGGTGCCGGCGGTGACCGCCGCCGACACTGCGCCCTCCACGAACGGCGCGTCGACCAGGACGTACTTCGTCTCGTCGTGCTCCTCCAGCGCGACCCGCACGCTGAGCACGGCCGAGCCGAGGTCGGCGATCACCACCACGCCGTCGCCGCCGTCGGCGGTGCCCAGCGCGGTTTCGACCAGGTCGGCGGAGGTGCCGATCCGGCCGTCCTCGGTGCCGGCCGCGGTCGCGACGGTCACGTCCGGCGCGAGCTGCGCGATCAGCTCGACCAGGCCCGCGGCCAGCGTCGCGGAGTGGGACACGAGCACCAGACCGACCATCTCTCAGACCCCCAGTTCCGCGCCGGACAGTTCCGCGCCGAGCCGGGCCGGCGTCAGCGGCTCGTCCAGCAGCCGGACGAACCGCTCCCCCACCGCCTGCCCGGCCGGCCGCGCGTCCAGCCAGGCCGACAGCAGCCGGTACCCCTCCACGTACGTCGAGGTGTACGCCCGCCAGAGCGGGTGGGACAGGAACCGCAGCGACTGCCGGGCCCGCTTCTCCGGCACCAGCATCCAGCGCTGCAGGAAGGCGACGACCTCGTCGGGGGACGCGCCCCGGTCGTGCAGCAGCAGCGCCGCGTCCTGCCGGGCCCGGTCCAGGCCCTGGGCGGCCAGCGCCACCTGCTCGGCCAGCGCGCCGTCGAAGCCCAGCTTGAGGTCGGCGTACACCTCCTGGGCCCAGGGTCCCCAGCCGGCGCCGATGGTGGCCGGGATGCCGAGGTCGGCCAGCCCCTCGGCGATCAGGCACTCGGGCGTGTTGACGAGGAAGACCGTGTGCTCGACCCGCCCGCCCGCGCCGACCAGGCCGCGCTCCTTGCGGCAGTGCTCGGTGTGGTGCCCCGGGTACGACTCGTGCGCGACCAGGTGCGGCAGCTGCGACAGCCGATGCGGCAGGTCGGCGTTGATCGCGACCCGCGACCGGTAGCCGCCGAGGTAGTAGTTGAAGCCGCTCCAGGGCTCGTCGGTGACGATCTGGTAGTCGACGGTCTCCCCGTCCGGCAGGCCGTACCCGGCGCGGACCACGTCCCGCAGCGCCGAGGACAGGTCGCGGACCAAGCCGTCGAGGCGGTCGGGCGGGCACTCGTCGGAGCTCCGGTACGCCGCGTAGCGCTCGGCCAGCGGCCCCGGGCCGGGCAGCAGGGCGTCCAGCCGGTCGTGCGCGGCCGCGTACGCCGACTCGTCGCCGAGGGCGATGCGGACCCCGAAGTACGCCTCGACCTCGTCGACGAAGCTGACCTCCTCGCCGCCGAGCTTGCGGGCGTTGCACTCCAGCGCGGTCAGCTGCGCCCGCAGGTAGGCGACCCGGTCCGCGGCCAGGCCGGAGGAGGGCAGCTCGGCCAGCAGGGCGCGGGCCTGGGCGGCGAGCGCGACCGGCAGCGGCCGGGCCTCGTCCTCGACCTGCTTCCGCAGCGCCGGGTCGCCGGTGTAGGCGTCGACGAACCCCTCCGACAGCCGGTCGAACCGCAGCCCCAGCAGCACGTACTCCCGCGCGACATCCACGGACCGCACTCTAGAGGCGGGCCCCACTCCAGAGGGGGGCCGCACTCCCGAGGCGGGCCCCACTCCCGAGGTGGGCCCCACTCCCGAGGCGGGCCCCACTCCCGAGGCGGGCCCCACTCCCGAGGCGGGCCGGGGCCCGGCGGGTCAGGCCCCGAAGCGGCGGTGCCGGTCCGCGTACGCCCGCAGCGCCCGGAGGAAGTCGATGCGCCGGAAGTCCGGCCAGTACGCCTCGCAGAAGTAGAACTCCGAGTGCGCGCTCTGCCACAGCAGGAACCCGCTCATCCGCTGCTCCCCCGACGTCCGGATCACCAGGTCCGGATCGGGCTGCCCGCGGGTGTAGAGGTGCTCGGCGATGTGGTCGACGTCGAGCACCTCGGCCAGCTCCTCGATGGAGGTGCCGGCGGCGGCGTGCTCGTGGAGCAGGGACCGGACGGCGTCGGCGATCTCCTGCCGCCCGCCGTACCCGACC
>DATINN010000066.1:0-11655 GCA_035474175.1 Mycobacteriales bacterium
GAATCCTGTTAGCAGATGATCACGAGATTGTCCGGCGCGGCTTGCGAGCTCTCCTGGAGAAGCATGAAGGATGGGAAGTCTGCGGCGAGGCCAGCGATGGCCGCGAAGCGGCTCGACGTCAGCTGGGCCACGGGTTCATCGTTCACGAGCAGGACGTTAGACACTCGCGGGCCGGGCCGACGGGGCCGCAAGTCCCGGGCCACAGGGACTTTCGACCCTGTCCGGTCCGATCGACTCATGCCTTTCGACCCTGTCGCGCCGCCACCGCGGCGACGACCGTGGACGGCATCGACATCGATCGAGGAGGGTTCCATGCGCGCGCTGGTCTACCACGGAGCCGACAAGCGGGACTGGGAGACCGTCCCGGACCCGGAGATCATCGAACCGACGGACGCGATCATCCGCGTCGACGCCGTCACGATCTGCGGCACCGATCTGCACATCCTCAAGGGCGACGCCCCGGAGGTGCCCGACGGCCTGGTGCTGGGCCACGAGGCCGTCGGGACGGTGGTGGCCGTGGGCACCTCGGTGACGACCGTCCGCCCCGGCGACCGGGTCCTCGCCTCCTGCATCTCGGCCTGCGGCCGCTGCCGCTACTGCCGCGAGGGCATGTACGGGCAGTGCCTCGGCGGCGGTGGGTGGATCCTCGGGCACACCGTCGACGGCGTGCAGTCCGAGTACGCCAGGATCCCGTTCGCGGACACCTCGGCGTACGTGCTGCCGGAGACCGTCCGGTCGGAGGACGCCGTCATGCTGGCCGACATCCTGCCGACCAGCTACGAGGTCGGCGTGCTCAACGGCGGGATCCGTCCCGGCGACACCGTCGTCATCGTCGGCGCCGGCCCGATCGGGCTGGCCGCCGTCACCACGGCGAAGCTCTACTCCCCCAGCGCGATCGTCGTCGTCGACCCGGCCGGACCGCGCCGGACGGCGGCCCAGGCGCTGGGCGCGACCGCCATCGACCCGACCGCGGACGACCCGCTGGAGGTCGTGCGGGCGATGACCGACGGACTCGGCGCCGACGTGGCGCTGGAGGCGGTGGGCATGCCGGCCACCTTCGAGCTGTGCACCACCCTGGTACGCCCGGGCGGTCGCGTCGCCAACATCGGCGTGCACGGCAAGCCGGCGACCCTGCACCTGGAGTCGCTCTGGATCCGCAACATCACCGTGACGACCGGCCTCGTCGACACCCGAACCACGCCGACCCTGCTGCGGCTGCTGGCCGCCGGCCAGCTCGACGTCTCCTCCCTGGTGACGCACCGCTTCCCGATGGCCGACTTCCTGGACGCGTACGACACGTTCGCCGACCCGGCGTCGTCCGGGGCGCTGAAGGTCCTCGTCACCGCGGGCTGATTCCGTCGGCGCTCCACAGTGGACCGCGACCGGGCTCCCGGAGGGCTCGGTCGCGCTGCTGTCACTGCCCGCCGGCGGGGCCGCGGAGGCGGAGGTGGAATGCGGTGCCGTCGCGGGACGTGCTCGTGACGGTCACCGTGCCACCGTGGGCGGTGGCGATGCCGCGGGCGATCGCCAGCCCGAGCCCGGTGCTGCCGTGCTCGCGACCGCGGGAGGCGTCCCCGCGGGTGAAGCGGTCGAACAGGTCGGCCTGCAGCGCGGCCGGGATGCCCGGACCGTCGTCGCGCACGGTCACCTCGACCCCGTCCGGGGCGGCGATCAGGGCGGTCGTGACCGTGGTGCCGGGCGGGGTGTGCGCCCGCGCGTTGGTGAGCAGGTTGGCCAGCACCTGGTGCAACCGCTCGCCGTCGCCGGTGACGGTGACGACCTCCTCGGGCAGGTCCAGCCGCCACTGGTGATCGGGCCCGGCGGCGCGGGCGTCGACGACGGCGTCGAGCACGAGCCTGGTCAGGTCGACCGGCTCCCGGGCCAGCGGCCGGCCGGCGTCCAGCTGGGCCAGCAGCAGCAGGTCGGCGACCAGCGTGGCCATCCGGTCGGTGGCGGCGGTGATCCGGCCCAGCGCGTCGGCCACCGGCGGGGACGGCGGTCCGTCGGCGATCCCGGCGTACTCGGCGTGCGCGCGGATCGTCGCCAGCGGCGTGCGCAGCTCGTGGCTGGCGTCCGCGACGAACCGGCGCAGCCGGTCCTCGGTCGCGTCCCGGACGGCCAGCGCGGACCGCACGTGGTCGAGCATGTGGTCGAAGGCGACGTTGACCCGGTCGACCTCGCTGGTCGGGTCGGCCGGTCCGAGGCCGTCCGGCAGCACCGTGCCGGGCGCGGTCAGCGGCAGCTCGGAGACGTGCAGCGCGGTCGCGGACACCCGGTCGAGCGGCTGCAGGGTGCGCCGCACCACGACCGCGGTGGCGATCCCGCCGGCGAGCACGAGAACGCCGAACAGCGCCGCCTCGACGACGGCCAGCCGGGCCAGCGTCGCGTTGACCGGGTGCAGCGGGAGGCCGGTGATCTGGACGTCGCCGTCCCGTCCGGGCGTGGCCAGCAGGCGGTAGTCACCGACGGAGAGGTCCGCGCTGGACGCGCCCGCGCCGGGCACCAGGGCCGCGAGCCGGGCGGTGTCCCCGGCGGTGGGCGCCAGCGTCCGGGTGGTGCCGTCGTCGCCGACGATGGCGGCGCGGGTGGGCCGGCCGCCGACGAGCCGGATGCCGACGGTGCCGACGGACTGGCCGGGCACGGCGTTGTCCGCATCGCCGTCGTCGCCGCCGGGCGCGAGCCGGCCCCGTTCCAGGCTGGCGGAGAACCGGCCACCGGCGGCGGCGAGCTGGTCGTCCAGCTGCCGCAGCAGGAACGAGCGCAGGAACACCGCCGTCGCCGCCCCCAGCACGGCGAAGGCGACCAGCAGGATGACCACCAGCCCGGCGGTGAGCCGGCCACGCAGGGGCCGGCCGCGCAGACTCCGGCCGCGCAGGGTCCGGCCACGCAGGGTCCGGCCACGCAGGGTCCGGCCGCGCAGACTCCGGCCGGGCCCGTTCACGCCGGCGCGCGCAGGATGTAACCGGCCCCGCGGACGGTGTGGATCATCGGCTCCCGCCCGGCGTCGATCTTCTTGCGCAGGTAGCTGATGTAGAGCTCGACGATGTGGGCCTCGCCGCCGAAGTCGTAGCTCCAGACCCGGTCGAGGATCTGGGCCTTGCTCAGCACCCGGCGCGGGTTGCGCATGAGGAACCGCAACAGCTCGAACTCGGTCGCCGTCAGCTCGATCACGTCGCCGCCGCGGTGCACCTCGTGCGCGTCCTCGTCGAGGGTGAGGTCGCCGACCACCAGTCCGGAGGCGACGGCGGCCCGGCCGGCACCGGCCCGGCGCAGCAGCCCCCGCAGCCGCGCCAGCACCTCCTCCAGGCTGAACGGCTTGGCGACGTAGTCGTCCCCGCCCGCGGTGATGCCGGCGATCCGGTCCTCGACGGCATCCCGGGCGGTGAGGAACAGCACGCACACGTCCGGGTCGGCCGAGCGCATCCGGCGCATCACCTCCAGCCCGTCCAGGTCCGGCAGCATCACGTCCAGGACGACCGCGTCCGGCCGGAAGTCGCGGGCGACCCGGACGGCGTCCAGGCCGGTGTGCGCCGCCCGCGCCGACCAGCCTTCCCGCCGCAGCACGCTGGCGAGGACCTCGGCCAGGCTCTGCTCGTCGTCCACGACGAGCACCCGCGGCGGTGTCCCGTCCGGGCGGACCAGCGGTGGCTGTCCGCCGGCAGCGGAGCGGTCGGCCGTCATCCCGCCAGCATGCCGCCTCCCGAGCCGCCGGAGTCTCAGAGTCGGCTCAGAGCCGCCTCTGAGCGAGTACGCGGCCGGCACAGAACAGGCACAGAGCACGCACAGAGGGTCGGCGGACAGGTTCGGTGCACACGTCCCGCGCCGCGGACACGTACGAAGGAGCCCGATGGGTCAGATCAACGGCCTGCCCGCACACGTCCTCATCGTCCACTTCGTGGTCGTCGCGGTGCCGCTGTCGGCCCTGCTCCTGGTCGCCTCCGCGCTCTGGCCCGCGGCCCGCCGCCGGCTCGGCCCGACGACGCCGGTGCTGGCGCTGGTCACGCTGCTGTCCGTGCCGGTGGCGACGAACGCCGGCGAGTGGCTGCAGCGCCGGGTCCCGGCCGACCCCCTGGTCCGCGAGCACGTCCGGCTGGGCGACGCGCTGCTGCCCTGGGCGATCGGGCTGGTGGTGGTGTCGGCCGCGGTGTGGGCGGTGGACCGGTACGCCGCCCGGGTCCGCGAGCCCGTCGGGGTCGGAGCCGTCGGGGTCGGAGCCGCCGGCCCGCGGCCGGCCGATGCCCCGCCGATGACCGGACCGGCCGTGCGGATCGTGCTGGCCGTGCTCGCGGTCGTGGTCGCCGCCGGCTCGGTCGTGCAGGTCTACCGCATCGGCGAGTCCGGCGCCCGCGCCGCCTGGCACACCGCGGTCCAGCAGACCCCGACCGGCGGCGACGACTGACCGCCGGTCGCCCCGGACCGACGGCGTCGCGGGCCGCCCCGCTGGCAGAGTCGGAAGACCCTGGTCGCCGGCCGGGCCTGGCGGCACCCTCATCCGATGGAACCCCGGGGGCCTCGATCGATGGGTGAGAAGCGGCCCCGTCGCAAGGACGCCGAGGCGGCGTGGTTCCAGCGCCGGCCGGGAGTCACGGTCGGGATCGCCGCGCTGCTGTACGCCGGGGTGTCGGGGCTGGCCTGGGCGGTCGAGGATCCGCAGCCGATCACGATGTTGTTCTGCTTCCCGATCGCGCTGCTGGCCGTCGCGTTCGGACTGCGGGCCGGCCTGCAGGCCGGCACGGTGGGCATCCTGCTGGCGGCGGCGTTCGTCGCGACGAACGAGGGCTCCGTGTCCTTCTGGGGCTGGCTGACCCAGGCCGTGCCGATGCTCCTGCTCGGCGGCCTGCTCGGCGACGCGGCGGACCGGCTCCGCCGGTCGGAGCAGGCGCGGGTCGAGCTGTGGGCGTCCGCACAGCGACAGCGCGACGCGGTGGAGCTGCAGGACAGCGTGCTGCAGCAGATCGCCGTGGCGAAGTGGGCCCTGGAGAGCGGCCACGCGGACCGCGGCCTCGAGATCGTGACCGCCACGCTGGAGGCGACGCAGGGCCTGGTCTCCGACATGCTGCGGGACGTGGACGCCGATCCGGCGCACCGGCGAGCGTGATCGCCTCCGCAGCAGGCTGATCTATCCCCGGCTCGACACCGACTCGAACAGCTCGGCGTACTGGCGCAGCTGACGGTCGCCGAGGAAGTGGTCCAGCACGCGGGCGTACGCGGCCTCGCCCAGGCGGCGTGCGAGCTGCCGGTCGCCGAGGATCCGGTCCAGGGCCGCGGCGAAGGCGTCGAGGTCGTGCGGATCGACGAGGAGCCCGCTGCGGCCGTCCTCGATCTGGTCGAGGATCCCGCCGACCGCCCCCGCGACGACCGGCCGCCCCTTCCACATGGCCTCGGTCACCGTCAGGCCGAAGCCCTCGACCAGGCTCTTCTGCACGACGACCGCGGCGTGGCGCTGGAGGGCGTTGACGATCGTCGCGTTCCACTCGATGTCGTCGGTCGGCAGGGTGGCCAGGTGCACGCGCTCCCGGACGCCGTGCGGAAGGTCCTGCCAGACCTGCAGGCAGTCGGCGAAGACCTGGCTCTGCTCGGGGTCGTCGGTGACCCCGGCGACCGCCGGCCCCGCGAGCATCAGGTGGGCCTCCGGCCGCCGGGACGCCATCCGCGCGAAGCCCTGCATCACCCCGGGCATGTCCTTGAGCCGGTCCCACCGGCTGACCTGCACGACGAGCGGAGCCTCGGGAGGCGGCGGCGGTCCACCGTGGACGATCGGCTCGGCCGGCGACGCGGTGCCGGACAGCAGTCCCGCGTCGGTCAGCAGGCGCAGGCGATCCTCCGCCGGGACGGGCCGGTTCTTCGCCGACAGCGGATCGACCGACGGCGGGATCACCCACACGCGATCCGCCGGCACCCAGTCCGGCGCGTACTGCCGGCGGGAGAAGACCAGCCCGTCCGCCGACCCGACGCGCCCGCGCAGGAAGTCCCAGGCCGAGTCCGCGGTCGGGGTCCGCACGTCCGAGCCGATGTGCGACCGCCACACGACCGGGATCCCGGCGCGCCGCACCGGCTCCACCAGCCCGGCCGTCTGCGGGTCGTGCAGGAGGACCAGGTCCCCCGCTCCGAGGTGGCCCAGCAGCTCGGGACCGCTCCGCGCCATGACCCGGTCGTACGCGGCCCGGTCGGCGTCGTCGAGCGCCGGAACCCCGCCCAGGCCGTGGATCGCGTTGTGCAGCCGCTTGGTCGCCGCGAAGAAGGGGCTGTCGCCGTCGAGGACCAGCCACCGGGTCCGGACGCCGGCACCCAGCACGTACCCGAGCAGGGAGTGCAGCATCTCCGCGACCCCGCCGCCGGTCGCCGTGGAGCTGACGTTCCACACCGTGCGGCCCGACAGGCCGGCGAGGGCGCGGTCCGCGGCGGCCTGGAACCGCGCCTCCTGCTCCGCGCTCAGGATCCCGCTCAGCGCGCTCAGCGGCCGCGCCGCCACCTCGACCTCCAGCATGCGGTCATCTTGCCCGCTCCGCGGGTGCGGCGGCGGCCCGCGCCCGAAGACGGCCGGCAGGCCACCTCGGTCACGTCCTCGGGCCGGATCACGCCGTGTGAGAGTCCGATCGGCGGGTATCTTTTACGCCGCACAATTCGCGACGACCGTACGAGGTTCGGCCAGTTGAATCCGCAGCAAGAGCAATGGTCCCAGGTCCTGCGGGCCACCACCGGGTCCGAACGGGAGCTTCGAGTGGAGTCGGTCCTCGAGACCGCGATGGCTCTCGGTCTCGGGCTCACGTCGGCGAGCGTCGGATGCAGCGTCACCGAGGAGACGGACTCGGGATACCAGAGCCCGGTCGTGGCCAACGACCTGTCGCTGACCCTCGACCTGGCCCAGTACGAGGCCGGGGCCGGGCCGTGCCTGACCGCCGCCTCCGAGGGCGGCGTGCGGCGGGTGAACATGCTGGTGGAGGGGGCGCGCTACGCGCACTTCGCCTCCGTGGCCGCGCGGCACGGGGTCCGCAGCTCGCTGTCCCTCCCGCTGGTCGGCGCCCAGCAGCCGGCCGCGCTGAACTTCTACGCCGCCACCGCGTCGGCCTTCGACGAGCCCCGGCCCCGCCAGGTGGCCGACCTGCTGGCCCGCTGCGTCACGGTCCTGCTGCAGCGGGGGCCGGCGGACCATCCGGTGCCGGTCGCGGAGCTGGACGAGGCGCTGGCCCGCCGCGGCCGGATCCGCCGGGCCGAGGACACCTTGGCCGCCGGTCGCCCGCTCAGCCGCGCGGACGCGTTCGCGGAGCTGGTCCGGCGCTCCCGGGTGGAGTCCCGCAGCATCCACGACGTCGCCGGCGACCTGTGCGAGCCCGGGACGACCCCGTGACCGCCGAGGAGCCGGAGGAACTGAACCTGCAGGACGGCATGGTTCGTTCCGGCATGGCCTACCAGGAGCTGTGGCTGCGCCAGATCGGCATGGGCGGCGACGCCGGCCGGCTCGAGGTCGAGGCGTACGTGCTCGGGCTGCTCGACGTGGACCCGTACCAGCACGACGTGCTCGCCCAGTCGCTCAACGAGCACTTCATGGAGCTCGGCGAGAACCACCCCGTCGGCTACTGGCGGACCTCCCCGGTGGAGTGACCCGGCGGCCGGGCGGTGCTTCTACGCGGGCCGCATGCAGCGCACCGGCAGGCGACGCGGTGAGCGCTGCGGGCCGGTCCGGTCGGCGGGCGTCCGGACGTCGGTCATGCGGTCGAGGCCGGTGATGTCGAGCACCCGCCGGACGATCGGGCTCGGATCGACGAGGACCAGGACGGCCCGCTGCGCCGCCAGCCGACGACGCGCCGCGATCAGGCCGGCGAGGGAGGACGCATCGAGGAAGGTCACCTCGGAAAGGTCCACCTCCACCCGCACCGGCCGTCGCGCGTACACACCCTCCAGGGCGGCGCGCAACAACGGGGCCGTCGCGATGTCGAGCTCGCCGCGGACCCGGACGGTCTCCTGACCGTCCGCGCGGACGACGTCGATGGCGAACTCTCCCAGCTCGTCGTCGTCGGAGGTGCGCACGAGCGTGACGGCGGTCATCGGGTTTCCTTTCGCTCGACGGGTGCGGTGGGTCCACGATCCTCCGCCGGCCGGCCGTTTCGGCCGGCCGGAGCTGACAGTTGCCTGACAGGTGCCGGCAGGCGGCCGGCCCGGTCCCCTCCGGCGGACCTCCTCGGTGGTGGGAACGGGATGTCCTGACGGGTACCCGCCCGCTCCGGCCGCTGTCTGACGGTCACCTGACACCGGCGCCGTGAACGTCAGCCGATCGTCAGCTGACGTCAGGTTGCCGGCGGGACCGCCGGGGCACTGTTGGAGCGAGGCGCACGCGGAGTCAGGCGCAACGGGGCCGAGGCGCAGTCCGGAGGACGACGGGAGGCCGCCGATGGAACTCACCGAGCGGGAACGCCGGATCCTGACCGAGCTGGAACGCCAGTTCGACCCCGGGCCGACGGACCACGGCCCCGGTGAGCGGACCCGGGAGTCGCACCACCCGGCCCTCCGCCGGGCCCTGGGCCCGGTCGCCGTCCTCGGTGCGGTGCTGCTGGCGGCCGGCATCCTCCTCGCCGCGGTCGGCAGCGCCGTGCTCGGCGGCGCGTTGCTGGCCGGCTGGGTCGTCACGCGGCACGGCCGCCGGCTGGCGGTCGCCGGCCGGTGGCTGGCCGCGGGAGCGGCGGCCGGCGGCGTCGTCCCCGGCTGCCCACCGGCGCCGTGGTGGCCGACCGACGGTCCGCGCTGAGTCGGGTGCCCGGAGGCGGCGAGCAGTGGCGGAGAATGACACGATGCCCGACCGCCTGCTGCTCGTCGAGGACGATCCCCGGATCCGCGGTGCCCTGGTGCTGGGGCTCGCCGACGAGGGCTACGAGGTCGTGGAGGCCGGCTCGGGCGAGTCCGCGCTGCGCGCGATGGAGCAGGACGACTTCGACGTCGTCCTGCTCGACCTGATGCTGCCGGGCATGGACGGCTTCTCGGTCTGCCGGACCGTACGGTCGCGGGGCGACCTGCCGATCATCATGATCACCGCCCGGTCCGGGTCGGAGGACGTGATCCGCGGCCTGGAGGCCGGGGCGGACGACTACGTGACCAAGCCGGTGGTGGCGAGCGAGCTCGCCGCGCGGATCCGGGCGCTGCTGCGCCGGGCCCGTCCGGAACGGCCGGAGCCGGCGGTGATCCGGACCGGCGACGTGGAGATCCACCCGGACCGCGGCATCGCCACCCGCGGCGGCGCGGACGTCCACCTCACCCTGACCGAGCTGCGGCTGCTCACCGAGCTGGCGACCGCGGCCGGCAGCGTGGTGACCCGCGAGCAGCTGCTGGAGCGGGTCTGGGGCTACGACTACTTCGGCGACACCCGGCTGCTCGACGTGCATGTCCGGCGGTTGCGCCGCAAGGTCGAGGACGATCCGAGCGAGCCGAAGCTGGTGCTCACCGTCCGCGGCCTGGGCTACCGGGTCGCCGGGTGAGAGCGGCGCGCTGGGACGGACTGCGCCGGATCCCGGTGCGGACCCGGGTGGTCGTCGCGTTCGCGCTCGGCTCGACCGTGGTGCCGGCGCTGGTCGCGGTGGCGACCTGGAACCTCACCACCGGCTACATGCTCCAGCAGCGGCAGCAGAGCGCGGTCCGCCAGGCCAGCGTCAACGTCAGGCTGGTCCAGGCCGCGCTGGGACGGGATCCCGACAGCGTCGGCGACCTGCTGACCGGTCTGGCCGCGTCGCCCGAGGCGGCGATCTTCGTACGGCAGCCGACGGGCTGGATCAGCGGCGGCACGGCCGCCGACGGCATCGGCCCGGACGACGTGCCGGCGTCCCTGCTGAGCGCGGCCGAGCGCGGGGACATCGCCCGGCAGCGGCTGCGGGTCGACGGGATCCCGGTGGTGGCGGTGGCGATGCCGCTGCCCGGCACCGGCGAGGAGTACGTGGAGGTCTTCCCGCTGCGGGACCTGGACCGGACGTTCCGGTTCATCAGCCTGCTGCTCGGCGGCGGCGTGCTGGCCGGCGGCCTGCTCGGGGCGACCATCGGCCTGTGGGCCAGCCGGCGGGCGCTGCGGCCGCTGACCGAGCTGACCGAGGCGGCCGGCCGGGTCGCGCACGGCGACCTGTCGACCCGGCTACCGGTGCGGGCCGACCCCGATCTCGGGCCGATCGCCGTGGCGTTCAACGAGACCGCCGGCGACCTGCAGGCCCGGGTGGAGCGGGACGCCCGGTTCGCCTCCGACGTCAGCCACGAGCTGCGCTCCCCGGTCACCACGATGGCCGCGGCGATGGAGGTGCTGGTCAGGCGCCGGGACGACGCCGCGCCGGCGGCCCGGCGCGCGATCGACCTGCTCGACGCCGACCTGCGCCGGTTCCGCCGGCTGGTGGAGGACCTGCTGGAGATCTCCAAGCTCGACCAGGGCGCCTTCCGGCTGTCGGCCGAGCGGCTCGACCTGGCCCAGCTCGCCGCGGAGGTGGTGCGCAGGATCCGCCCGGACCTGCGGCTGGAGCGGTCCGGGGACTGTCCGGTGGTCGCCGACCGGCGACGGCTCGAGCAGGTCGTGACCAACCTGGTCGAGAATGCCGAGCAACACGGCCGGGGGCTGCAGCGGGTCGGTGTGACCCGGGTCGGCGACGTGGTCCGGTTGGAGGTCGACGACGCCGGCCCCGGCGTCGCGGCGGCCGACCGGGACCGGGTCTTCGAACGTTTCGCCCGCGCCTCGGACCGGGACCGGATCGTCGAGGACACCGGTAGCGGGCTGGGTCTGGCCCTGGCCGCCCAGCACGTACGACTGCACTCCGGCCGGATCTTCGTCGTCGACCGGCCCGGCGGTGGCGCCCGGTTCGTCGTCGAGCTCGGCTGCGGGCGGCCCGCGTGAAGCGCCTCGCCGCTCTCGTCGTCCTGGCCGCCGCGGTCGCCGGCTGTGGCGTACGGGCCCAGGACCAGCCCGACGTCCTGCGGTCGCCCCCGGCGCCGCCGACCGCGACCCCGAGCGCGACCGAGCAGCCCACCGGCACCCCGAGCGTGACCGAGCAGCCCACCGTCACCCCGAGCGCGACCGCACCACCGACCGGGAGTCCGACGCCGACGGGCTGATGTCAGGCAACCGTCAGGCCGGACCGGCGCCGCGGCCTCGACCGGACGGCATGGTGGACAGGTCAGCGCCCGCCGCCCGAGGAGGACGACCATGAGCGCGCCCGCCGCCGAGCACTTCGTGATCGACACGCACCGCGACGGAAGCACCGAGGTCGTCGTGGTCCGGGGGGAGGTCGACACGGCCACCGCGCCGCTGCTGCGGGCGGTCCTCGACACGGTCGTCGGCCGCCGGCCGGGCCGGCTGGAGGTCGACCTGTCGGGAGCGTCGTACCTCGGCGCGCACGCGCTCACCGCGCTGACCGAGACCCGCAGCCGGCTCGCCGCCCGCCGGGTCCGGCTGGTGCTGCGCGACCCGAGTCCGGCCGCCCGGCGGCTGCTGGTCCGGACCGACCTCGCGCTCGACATCGTGGACGGGGACGGGGCCGACGCGCCGGCGTACGGATCGGGTCGGCAGCTGTTCCTCAGCTAGGCCGGTGCGCCGGCCGACGCCGACCTGCCGCCCCGGTCTTGACGTCGTCGCTGCGCTCGACGCGCTGCGCGAGCTGCTCCACCAGCAGGGGACGACCGGCCGGGCGACGGGTG
>DATINN010000067.1:0-2701 GCA_035474175.1 Mycobacteriales bacterium
AGGGGTCCGGGGTGTGGCGCGACCGGCTCGGCGGCGCGCTGGAGACCCCGGCCGAGATGCTGGCCCGACCGCTGACCTGGGCCGCCGCGCACGGCTTCACCGACCGGGTCCGGCTGCTGCTCCGGCACGGCGTCGACCCGGACGCGGTGTCGCCCGAGGGCCGGGCGCTGCCGCTGGCGGCCGCGGCCGGGCACCGGGACATCGTCGCGCTGCTGGTCGACGCCGGGGCCGCGCCGGTCACGCTGTCGCCGGTGGACGGCCTGGTCGCGGCCGTGCTGGCCGGGGACGAGGGCGGGGTGGACCCGGCCGTGCTGCCGGCCGCGCTGGCGGCCCGGCCCGGGCTGGTGGCCGAGGCGGTCGAGGCCGGGGCCGGGCCGGAGCTGGCCGTGCGGCTCGGCTTCGACGTGTCGGCGATGGTGGACGGGCGGACCGCGCTGCACACCGCGGCCTGGAACGGGGACCTGGACGCGGTCCGGCGCCTGGTCGCGCTGGGCGCCGACCTGTCGGCCCGGGACGGGCAGTTCGGCACCCGGCCGCTGGACTGGGCCCGGCACGCCCAGCACCCCGACGTGATCGCCTACCTGACCACGGTCACCCCGGGGGCGGAGCCGGAGCCCGCCTGACCCGGGCCCGGGTCGCCATCGGCGGGAAGGGAACCTTGGTGCCGACGCCCTGCACCAGCCACCCGAACGCGCCCAGGCCGGCGCGGTCGGTCAGCTCGGCCGCCTCGCCGGCCCGCCGGAGCGCGGCCAGGTACGCCGCCGGGTCGGCCGGGTCGAGCGGCGGCCGGCGCGGGTTCACCCCGAGGGACATCAGCGCGGTGCGCTGGTCGTCGAGGCGGGTGTCCCCGGCGCCGGCGGCCCGGCCGGCGGCGGCGAGGGAGTCCAGGGCGACGTGCGCGGTCAGGTTGCAGGACCCGTCCGGGACCGGCGGCACCTGGACGCCGTCCCGGTAGCCGGTCAGCGTCCCGGCGCGCGGCCGGGCCGCCGCCTCGTGCCCGTAGTCCACGGCGACGGCGACGCCCCGGGCCAGCCGGCCGATCGCGGCGGCCCAGGCCTCGTCCCGGGTCCGCCCGACCTCGGCCCGGTCGCCGACCTCCAGCGGCCACCACCGCTCCAGCCAGGCCAGGTCGGCCGGGTCCGGCGCCGGCCCGAGCGCCTCGGTCCCGTCCGGGTCGACCAGCACCAGCCGCGGCCCGTCCCCGGTCAGCTCCACGACGTCGAGCGGTACGTCGTCCAGCCACTCGTTCGCGAAGACCAACCCCGTGACCGGCTCCATCGCACCCACGTCCGACACGGGGAACCCTGGGGCGATCTCGACCGCGGTGAAGCGAGTCCGAGCACGGAGGTCGGGGGAGAGGTGCGCCTGCACCCCGTCGAGGAGCTCCGCCCGCCCGGCGCCCACGTCGACCAGGTCGATCGGATCGGGATGACCCACGGCCGCGTCGACCCGGCGCAGCAGCTCCGCCACCGCGCCGGCGTACAGCGGGGACGCGTGCACCGACGTCCGGAAGTGCGCCGCCGGGGCCGAGCCGCGGGCGTAGAAGCCGCCCGGCCCGTACACCGCGGCCGTCCATGCTTCCCGCCAGGACCGCACGCACGCAGCGTAAGCGCAACGAAGATCACACCGGCGCCGCCCGGCGACGGACGTACGCTCTGCATCGACCGGTACCCCCTTCGAGGACTGGATCGCGACATGAACGCACGCACCGTGGGTGTGATCGGCACCGGCCGCGTCGGCGCCGTCCTGGGCGCGGCCCTCGCCGCCGCCGGGCACCAGATCGTCGCCGCCACCGGGGTCTCCGCCGGCTCCGTCGACCGGGCCACCCGGCTGCTGCCCGGCGTCCCCCTGCTGCCCGCCGACGAGGTCGCCGCCCGCGCCGACCTGGTGCTGGTGGCCGTGCCCGACGACGTCCTCGGGCCGCTGGTCGCGGGCCTGGCCGAGCTGGGCGCCTGGCGCCCGGGGCAGCTGGTCGTGCACACCTCGGGCGCGCACGGCGCCGCCGTGCTGGCGCCCGCGGCCCGGGCCGGGGCGCGGACGGTCGCGGCCCACCCGGCGATGACGTTCACCGGCGGTCCGGAGGACGTCGGCCGGCTGGCCGGGACGACGTTCGGGGTCACGACCGAGCACCTGGCCGACGCCCGGGCGCTGGTCGCCGATCTCGGCGGCGCCCTGGTCGAGGTGGCCGAGGCGGCCCGGCCGCTCTACCACGCCGCCCTCGTCGTCGGCGCCAACCACCTGGTCACGCTCGTCAACGAGGCCGCCGACCTGCTCGTACGGGCCGGTGTGGCCGAGCCGGGGGCGGTCCTGCGGCCGCTGCTGACCGCGGCCCTGGACAACGCGCTGCGGGACGGGGACGGCGCGCTGACCGGGCCGGTGTCCCGGGGCGACGCCGGCACGGTCGCCGGCCACCTGCACGCGCTCGGGGAGCGGGCGCCCGACGCGGTCCCCGGGTACGCCGCGATGGCCCGCCTCACCGCCGGCCGCGCGCTCACCGCCGGGAGGATCACCCCCACCCAGGCCGCCCCCCTCCTCGACGTCCTCGCCACCGCCGACGCTCAACCCACCCCCGCCGCCACCCCGCCCGGCCCGCGGGGCCGTGCCGCGGTGCACGCCGCGCCCGCCTCCGCGGCGGCCGGCCCCCGAGGCGCCGGCGCTGCGGTGCGCGCCGCCTCGGTCGCCGCTCCGGCCGCCTCGTCGC
>DATINN010000068.1:0-6974 GCA_035474175.1 Mycobacteriales bacterium
CGCCGGACGACATGCGGTGGTACACGCCGGCCGGCGTCCCCATGACCGACGCCGACTGGGGCTGGTCCCGGGTCGTGGTGGCGCACGTGGACGGCTCGGTGCAGCCCGACCTGGATGAGCGCGGCCGGCCGGAGCTGGACGTCGACCTGCTCGTCGCCGTCAACGGCTGGTGGGAGGAGGTCGAGGTGACGGTGCCGGCGATCGGCCGGCCGGCACACTGGATGCTGGAGTTCGACACGTACGGGCCCTCGCCGGTGGGCACCACCGTCGCCGGCGAGAGCTTCCCGCTCCGACCGCGCTCCCTGGCCGTCCTCCGCGCGCCACGCTGAGGCCGCGCCGGGTCGGCGGCAATCAGGTCCACAGTGGATCGATCGCGGCGGCCAGCAGGGCGCCGACGTCACCGAGGCGGTGCCGGCCGTCCTCGACGACGACCCGGCCGTCGACCATGACCGTGCGGACGTCCGGCGTGCCCGCCGCCAGCACGACCTGAGCCGGGTCGGCGCCGGCGGTCCGCGGCGAGTCCAGCGCGACCGCGACCAGGTCGGCCCGGGCCCCGGCCTCCAGCCGGCCGGCGTCCGCCCAGCCCAGCGCGGCGTGATCGGTCAGCGCGCCGACCAGCTCCGCCGGGGGAAAGACGCCGCGCCGGCCGGTCGCCAGCCGCTGGTGCAGCTCCAGGTCCCGGGCCTCGGCCAGCAGGTCGGCCGCGACGTGCTGGTCGGTGCCGAGGCCGAGCCGCACCCCGGCGTCCCGCAGCGCCGTCGCCGGGCCGATCCCGTCGGCCAGGTCGGCCTCGGTCGACGGACACAGACAGACCCCGGTCCGCGCCGCGGCCAGGGTGTCCACATCGGACGGAGAGAGGTGGGTGGCATGGACGGCGGTGGTCCGCGGCGACAGCACGCCGTGCTCGGCCAGGAGCGCGGTGGGGGTGCGCCCGTGGAAGCCCAGGCAGGCCTCGTTCTCGGCCGGCTGCTCGGACAGGTGCACGTGCAGCGGGCCCTCGACCGCGGCCACGGTGGACAGCGCCGCCGCCGGCACGGCCCGCACCGAGTGCACCGCCGCGCCGATCCGCAGGCCGTCCGCCGGCCGCAACGAGTCCACCCGCGAGGCCCACGCCGACACCGACGGGTCGCCGAAGCGGGCCTGCACCCCGGCCAGCGGCTGGTAGCCGTCCGCCGACAGCCCACCGGCCAGGTAGCAGGTGTCCAGCAGCGTCAGCCGCAGCCCGGCCTCGCGCGCCGCCTGCTGCAGCGCCAGCCCCATCGCGTTCGGGGAGTCGTACGGCACCCCGCCCGGCCCGTGGTGCAGGTAGTGAAACTCGCCCACCGCGGTCACCCCGGCCAGCACCAGCTCCGCGTACGTCGCCCGGGCCAGCGCCAGGTAGGAGTCGGGATCCAGGCGGCCGGCGACCGCGTACATGCCCTCGCGCCAGGACCAGAAGTCGGCGCCGCCGACCCGTCCCCGCAGCGCCCGGTGGAACGCGTGGCTGTGCCCGTCGGCGAAACCGGGCAGCACCACGCCGGTCAGCCGGGACGAGGCGCCCGGCGCGGTGCCGGCGGCGACCCGGGTGAACCGCCCGCCGGCCACCTCCACTGTCACGTCCCGCGCGAGGCCGGACGGCAACCAGGCGTACGGCGCCCAGTAGGCCGTCACGACGCCAGGTCCCGCAGCACCCGGGCGAGCGCGTCGATCCCGGCCAGGCAGTCGTCCCGCTCGGCGTGCTCGGCCGGCGAGTGCGACACCCCGGTCGGGTTGCGGACGAACAGCATCGCGGCCGGGATCCCCGCACCGGCCAGGATCCCCGCGTCGTGGCCGGCCCCGGTCCCGAGCACCGGCGCGTCGTCGAGCAGCCCGGACAGCCGCCGCACCAGCCCGCCGTCGAAGGTGGTGTCCGGGGTGAACGACTCCTCGACCGGCTCGACCCCGGCCGCCGACCCGACGTCGGCGGCAACGGCCGGCGCGGCCGGACCGCGCGCGTCCAGCCAGGCGGTCACCCGGGACGGGATCGCGTTCACCCCGTTGGGCGCGACCGCCACCTTGCCGACCGTGGCGACGCACCCGCGGGCCGTGGCCGACTCCCGTGCCGCCGTGATCGCCGCGGCCAGGTCCAGCATCGGGTCCCGGCGGTCGGCCAGCCGGGTCGTGCCGGCGTGGTTGGCCTCGCCGAGCAGGTCGAGCCGCCACCGCCCGTGGGCCCAGATCGACGACCCGACCGCGACCGGCCGGTCCAGCTCGACCAGCCCCCGGCCCTGCTCGACGTGCAGCTCGACGAAGGCGCCGACCCGGGCCAGCGTCTCCTCGTCCCGGCCCACCGCCTCCGGCGCGAACCCGGCCGACCGCATCGCCGCCGCCATCGTGATCCCGTCGGCGTCGGTCAGGCCCAGACCGCGCTCGGCCGGCAGCGCCCCGGTCAGCAGCCGCGACCCGGCGCAGGCGACGCCGAACCGGGCCCCCTCCTCGTCGCCGAAGCAGGCCACCCCGATCGGCCGGCCCGGCCGGAAGCCCCGCTCCCGCAGCTGGTCCAGCGCGCAGAACGCGGACACCACGCCGAGCGGCCCGTCGTACGCGCCGCCGTCCGGGACCGAGTCCAGGTGCGACCCGACGACCACACCGGGCGCCGACGCGCTCGGCGATCCCCACCAGGCCCACTGGTTCCCGGCCCGGTCCACGACCAGGTCGAGACCGCGCGCGGCCGCCTCGGCCGCGAACCATTCCCGCAGGACGGAATCGGTCGATGTCCACGCGTAGCGCCGGTAGCCGCCGGAAGAAGCCGTCCCGATCGGTGCCAGCGCCGCCCACAACCTGTCAAAGCTCACCCCGGCAGTATTACCCGAGGCGATTTCCGGCCGTTACGGGCCAGGCCGGCAATCTGCGCCGGAAAAGCTCAGCCGTTGGCTTCCTGGAACTTGGTGACCAGATCCGACGGCACCCGGCCGCGCTGGCTGACCTCCAGTCCCTGCGACTCGGCCCAGGCCCGGACGGCCTTCGGGTCGTAGTCCCGGGTGCGGGCCGGGGCCGACGAGCTCCGGGGCCGGCCACCGCGCGAACCGCCGCCGACCCGGCGGCCCGCCGCGACATACTTGGCGACGACGTCCCGCAGCGCCTTGGCATTCCGCTCGCCGAGATCGATCTCGTAGTCCTGGCTGTCCAGCCCGAAGCGGACGGTCTCGCCCTTGCCGTCGGGGATCGACTTGCCATCGAGGTCGTCGGTCAACTGGACGACTGTGCGCTGCGCCACGGTGAAAAGCCTTTCATTCCGTCGACATTCAAGACGATGGTGATTGGTTCTCGCGCATTCGTCAAATCTCGCGCACAGAAATGTGAGGTCGTCACCGAATTGCCGCGCCGGCAGGCGTCAGAGGCCGCCGGCGACGCGCAGGACAGTTCCGGTCGTGTACGCGGAATCGGGCCCGAGCAGGAAGGCGATCGCCGGTGCGATCTCGGCCGGCTCCCCCGCCCGGCCGAGCGGGATCCGGTCCCCGGCCCGCTCCGCCCGGTCCGGCGCGCCCGCGCCGGCATGGATCCCCGTCCGGACGATTCCCGGCGCGACCGCGTTGACCCGGATCCCGTCACCGGCCAGTTCCTTGGCCAGACCCACGGTGAGCGCGTCGACACCGGCCTTCGCCGCCGCGTAATGGACGTATTCGTGCGGCGAGCCCAGGGTGGCGGCCGCGGAGGAGACGTTGACGATCGCGCCGCCCGGCCCGCCGCGCCGGGTCGACATCACCCGGGCGGCCGCGCGGGCGCACAGGACGGTGCCGAGCAGGTTCACGTCCAGCACCGTGCGGATCACCTCGACCGGGGTGTCGGCCAGGTCGCCGAGGTGGGCGGTGAGCCCGGCGCTGTTCACCAGCCCGGTCACCGGGCCCAGCTCGGCCGCCGCGGCGAACAGGCGGTCCACCTCGGCCGGATCGGCGACATCGGCCGGCACGGCGACCGCGCGCACGCCGAGCCCGGTCGCCTCCGCGACCACCCGGGCGGCCGTCTCCGCGTCCCGCCGGTAGTTCACGACCACGTCGTGCCCGGCCCGGGCCAGCCGCAGCACGGTCGCGGCGCCGATCCCGCGCCCACCCCCGGTCACGATCGTGAGCGCCATCCCCCGATCCTCCCGCACCGCCCCGACCCCGACTCAAGCCGGGAGCCTCGGCCGAAGGACCCGCCGCACAGTCCGGGACCGAGCTCAGACCGGGACCGTCACCTCCGCCAGCAGGTCCAACCG
The DNA here is from genome assembly GCA_035474175.1 of Mycobacteriales bacterium. Taxonomy (GTDB): domain Bacteria; phylum Actinomycetota; class Actinomycetes; order Mycobacteriales; family CADCTP01; genus CADCTP01. The sequence goes on from DATINN010000068.1 coordinate 4,217, forward strand.
CCGCTGCAGCTCCGGCGAGATCGGGCGCCGGTTCCGCAGCGCCCCCGGCAGCCGCGGCACCGCCGACAGCACCCCGGCCCGGGCCGGCCCCCCGGCCCGCAACCCGGCCGACGCCAGCGACCACGCGTCCGACAGCGGCCGCCGCATCAGCGCGGTCAGCAACGCCGACCGCACGATCTGCGCCTGCCGCTCCGTCGCCGGACCGCGCACCGGCGACGGATGGTGGTGCATCACCAGATCGTCCACATAGGACAGGATCCAGCCCGCCGAGGCCAGGTCGAGGCTCAGCCGCTCCTCCTCGCCCGGAAACCGGACCACCTCGTCGAAGCCGCCCACGGCCAGGAACGCCGACCGCCGCACGATCGCCGCGCAGGCCGCGAACCCGAGCACGTCCGGCCCGGCCCCGCCCGGCGACGTCCCCAGCGGCGCCACCGCCATCGCCGCGCTCAGCGGATCCAGCCGCTCGGACGGCCCCACCAGCATCCGCCCGGTCACCACCGCGACCGCGGGATGCGCGTCCAGCACCCGCACGGCCCGCTCCAGCGCACCCGGCGCCCACCAGCTGTCGTCGTCGGCGAACGCCACGTACGGCGTCCGCGCCGCCTGCACCCCGACGTTGCGGGCCACGGCCCCGAGGTTCCGCCGCAACGGGATCACCCGCACCGACGGGAAGGACAGCGACGCGCTGCCGTCGGTGGACGCGTTGTCCACCAGGATCACCGGCGCCTCATGCCGCGGCAGGGAGGCGAGCAGGTCCGCCCGCCGGTTGCGGGAGGCGACCACCACGGTGACGTTCATCCGACGTACCGCCGGGCCTTGGACCGCCGCTGCGCCGAGTCCAGCGATGCCAGCCGCGCCTCCACCGCCGGCGGCACCTGCCGTCGCTCGGCCAGCACCCAGCCGGCCCCGCGCAGTGCGTCCAGCGCCGCCAGCGCCGAGGTCCGGTCCCGCGGCACGGAGACAGCCAGGTGCAGGGTCCGCCGCAACGCCGGCCGGAACGGCCGCCGCAGCCACGTGAACCACAGCGTGTTGCGCAGGCCGTCGCGCCGCCGCCGGGTCGGGTCCCGCAGCCGGGAGGCCTCGTGATGCACGGTCAGCGACGACAGGTAGCACAGCTCCCAGCCCGCGGTGGCCAGGTCGACCGCGAGCAGCTCCTCCTCGCCACCGAGCCACAGCCGCTTGTCGAACCCGCCGCAGCCCAGGAACGCGTCCCGCCGCAGCACCGACGCCCCGGCCAGGAAGCTGCCCAGCGCCGGCCCGGGCAGCCCCGGCCGCCGCGCCGGCACCGGCGAGTCGCGCAGCTCCGGCACGATCGGGTCCTCCCGGCCGCCCGGCTCGACCAGGATCCGGGCGGTCAGCACGGCCACGTCCGGGTGCCGGTCCAGCACGTCGGCGGCCGTCCGCAGCGACCCCGGCTCCCACCAGGTGTCGTCGTCGCAGAACGCCACGTACGGCGTGCTCAGCCGGCGGACGCCGACGTTGCGCCCGACCGCACCCAGGTTCACCGGCGACGCGATCACCTCCGCGGCCGGGTGCGCCGCCCGCACCGCCGCGGCCGTCCCGTCCGACGACCCGTTGTCGACCACCACCACGTGTGGCCGCTCCGGCAGCGCCAGCAACCGCCCGACGCTGCGCACCGCCTCCTCCCGGCGGTTGTAGGTGATCATGACAACGCCGACCCGCTCGTCCTGTCGATCCACGAGCGGCGGACGTACCCACTCCGGGGCCGAAGATCACCCGGCCAGCGTGTCGAGAACCTGCTGTCCATACTTGCGCAGCTTGTTCTCCCCGATCCCGCTGATCGCGCCGACCGCGTCCAGCGTGCCCGGCTGCTCCAGCGCGATCTGCCGGAGCGTCGCGTCGTGGAAGATCACGTACGCCGGGACGCCCTCCTCCTTCGCCGCCGCGGAGCGCCAGGCCCGCAGCCGCTCGAAGACCGGAGCCGCCTCCGCGGGCAGCTCGGGAACGGACGAGCGCGACGAACGGGACGACCGGGACGGGCGGGTCCGCGGCGCCTCCCGCCGCAGCAGCACCGTCCGCTTCCCGCCCAGCACCTCACCGCTGCCCGGCGTCAGCGCCAGCGTCTGGTGCTCCCCCGACACCGTGAGCAGCCCCTGGGCCAGCAGCTGCCGGGCCACCCCGCGCCACTCGGCCTCCTGCAGCTCGGTGCCGATCCCGTACGTCGAGAGCGAGTCGTGCTTCCACTGGGTGATCTTGTCCGTCGAGCGCCCGAGCAGGATGTCGACGGACTGGCCCACCCCGAAGCGCTGGTTGCGCTCGTGCTGCAGCCGCCAGACCGTGGACAGCAGCTTCTGCGCCGGCACCGTGCCGTCCCACGACTCCGGCGGGGTCAGGCAGGTGTCGCAGTTGCCGCACGGCTCGCTGGGCTGCCCGAAATACTCCAGCAGCCGCACCCGGCGACAGGACACGGTCTCGCACAGCGCCAGCATCGCGTCCAGGTGCGTGGCCAGCATCCGGCGGTGGGCCAGGTCGCCCTCGGACTGGTCGATCATGCGGCGTTGCTGCACCACGTCCTGCAACCCGTACGCCAGCCAGGCCGTCGCCGGCAGCCCGTCCCGGCCGGCCCGCCCGGTTTCCTGGTAGTAACCCTCGACCGACTTGGGCAGGTCCAGGTGGGCCACGAACCGCACGTCCGGCTTGTCGATCCCCATCCCGAACGCGATCGTCGCCACCATCACCAGCCCGTCCTCGCGCAGGAACCGCGACTGGTGCTCGGCCCGGTCCGCCGCCGAGAGCC
>DATINN010000069.1:0-7681 GCA_035474175.1 Mycobacteriales bacterium
GCGCCGGCTGCGCCGCCGGCCCGCCCCGGCGGCCGCGCCGGCCGACGGCGACCGATGGCCGCCCGGCCCGCCGCCCGACGTCCACTCTGGAGTCCTGTGCAGAGTCCACAATGGACGCCTGTCCAGAGTCCACTGTGGACACTGGGCGGCAGCCCGGCTCGGTGGTCATCGTGCGTCGGTGCCGGCCGGGTCCATCACCAGCTCCGGCGCCATCGGCAGCGCCCGGATCCGGCGGCCGGTCGCGTGGAAGACCGCGTTGGCGATGGCGGCCGCGGCGCCGACCTGGCCGATCTCGCCCACGCCCTTGGCCCCCAGCGGGCCGACCAGCTCGTCGCGCACGTCGACGAAGTCGACGACGACGTCGGGCGCGTCGGCGTTCACCGGGACCAGGTATTCGGCCAGGTTCGTCGCGCCCCAGCGGCCGTACCGGGGGTCGGTCCGGTTGCCCTCCAGGAGGGCCTGGCTCATGCCCCAGAGCATGCCGCCCATCAGCTGGCTGCGGGCCAGCAGCGGGTTGAGCACCCGGCCCGGGGCGAAGGCGCCGTGCAGCCGGCGGACCCGGACCAGCCCGAGCTCGGGGTCCACGGCGACCTCGGCGAACTGCGCGCCGAAGGTCAGCAACCCGTGCGGGGTGTCCAGCGGCGGCGGCCGCCACCCGCCGGTCGCCTCCGCGTCGGAGAGGTGGTTGCGCGCCAGCAGCTCCCGGTACGTGTCGACCGCGCCCGGGCGTCCGGGCGCGGTCAGGCGCCCGTCGGTGACCGTCACCGCGGCCGGGTCGACCCCGTGCAGCGGCGATCCGGCGTCGCCGGTGGCCAGCGCGACGAGCTGGTCCCGCAGCGCGGTGCCGGCCGCGTGCACGGCCGAGCTCACCATCCCGGCGCCGGCCGAGCCGACCGCGGCGGTGCTGTTGGGCAGGTCGCTGTCCCCGGCCTCGAACGTCAGGTCGGCGAGCGCGACGCCGAGCGCGTCCGCGCCGACCTGGGTCGCCATCGTGAGCGCGCCGGTGCCGAACTCCTGGGTCGAGGTCTGCACGACCGCGCTGCCGTCGGCGAAGATCCGGGCCCGGGCCCGCTGCGGCGGCATGAAGAACGCGATCGGGTACGCCGCGGCGGCCAGCCCCGTGCCGATCAGCCAGTCGCCGTCCCGGGTCGCCCGCGGCGCGGCCGGCCGGTCGGCCCACCCGAACCGCTCGGCCCCGAGCCGGAGGCACTCCAGCAGCCCGTCGCTGGACCACGGGTGCCCGGCCGGGTCGACCGGCGTGTGGTTGCGCACCCGCAGCTCCAGCGGGTCCATCGACAGCCGGTACGCGAGCTCGTCCATCGCCGTCTCCAGCGTGAACACGCCCAGGGCCTCGCCCGGACCGCGGGTGAAGGTCGGCGTCATCGTGTTGCCCTTGATCAGCCGGTGCACCCCGAGGTAGTTCTCGCAGCCGTACAGCTGGGAGGACACGCCGGTCGCGGGCTCGGCCCAATCGTCGAACGGCGAGGTGATCGAGAGCTTCTCGTGCCGGATCGCGGTCAGCCGCCCGTCCCGGCTGGCGCCGAGCGTGATGTGCTGCTCCTGCTCCTCCCGGTGCCCGTTGGAGCCGAACATCTGCGGCCGGGTCAGCATCAGCTTGACCGGCCGCCCGACGTGCCGGGCGGCCAGCGCGGCCAGCGTCACGGCCGGCCAGACCATCGCCTTGGCCCCGAACCCGCCGCCGACGAACCGGGTGACCACCCGCACGTGCGAGATCGGCAGGCCGAGCAGCTGGGCCACGGTCTGCTGGGTGGCCCGGACGCCCTGGGTCGACTCGTACACGGTCAGCCTGCCATCGTCCCAGGCCGCGACCGTGGACGGCGCCTCCAGCGGGTTGTGATGGTTGGCCGCGAACCGGTACGCCGCCTCGACCCGCACGTCGGCCCGGTCCAAGGCGGCGCCGGCGTCGCCGCGCTCGGTGCGCGCCGGCATCAGCCCGCCGAACAGCCGCTCGGCCTCGTACGCCTGGTCCCGGCCCTGGTCGATCGTGGTCAGCGACGGCAGGGCCTCGTACGTGACCGCCACCAGCGTGGCGGCGTGCTGGGCCTGCTCGTGCCGCTCGGCGACGACGAGCGCGACCGGCTGCCCGGCGTAGTGGACGACGTCGTCCTGCATCGGGAAGAAGCTCTCGCCCGGCGCCGGCCCGCCGGCGAGGGACGGCAGCAGGCGCGGCTCGGCCGCGACCTTCGGCAGGTCCTCGCGGGTGAGCACGGCCAGCACGCCGGCGGCGGCGCGGGCCGCGGCGGCGTCGATCGCGACGACCCGGCCGCTCGCGATCGTCGCCCCGACGACCGCGAGGTGGGTCGTCCCGGGCAGGGTGACCTCCGCCGAGTAGCGGGCCCGGCCCGACACCTTGGCCGGGCCGTCCACGCGCCGCAGCGGCGTACCGACGACGGTCACGACTGCCTCCCGGTCATGCTGTGGGTGAGGGCGCGCACGATCGCCCGCTGGGCCAGCTCGACCTTGAACGCGTTGTGCGTCCGGACGACGGCGGAGTCGAGCTCGGCCGCCGCGGCCCGCCGGAACGCGGCCGCGTCGGCCGGACCGCCGACGAGGACGCCCTCGGCCCGGCGGGCCCGCCACGGCTTGGTGCCGACCCCACCCAGCGCCAGCCGGGCGCCGATGACCGTGCCGTCGGCCACCTCCAGCGCCGCCGCCACCGAGACCAGCGCGAACTCGTACGACTGCCGGTCGCGGAACTTCAGGTAGACCGAGCGCCGGGCGATCGGCGCGGCCGGGACCGCGATGCCGACGATCAGCTCGTCGTGCGAGATCGGGTGCTCGCGCTCCGGCGTCCGGCCCGGGAGCAGGAAGAAGTCGTCGGCCGGGATCCGGCGGTCCCCGGCCGGGCCGACGGTCTCGACGACGGCGTCGAACGCGACCAGCGCGACCGCGACGTCGGAGGGGTGGGTGGCGATGCAGTGCTCGCTGGTGCCGAGGATGGCGTGGCCGCGGTTCAGCCCGTCCAGCGCCGCGCAGCCCGACCCCGGCTCGCGCTTGTTGCAGGGCGAGACGCCGTCGCGCAGGTAGGCGCAGCGGGTGCGCTGGCGCAGGTTGCCGCCCAGCGACGCCATGTTGCGCAGCTGCTCGGATGCGCCCAGCAGCAGCGCCCGGGAGATCGCCGGATACCGCTGCACCACGCCGGGGGCGCGGGCCACGTCGGTCATGCGGGCCAGCGCGCCGATGTGCAGGCCGCCGTCGTCCCGGTCCTCGATCCCGCGCAGCGGCAGGTCGTTGATGTCCACCAGGTGCTCGGACCGGGAGACGCCGGCCCGGATCAGGTCCACCTCGGTCGTCCCGCCGGCCAGGAACGCTCCGCCCGGCCGGGCGGCCACCAGCGCCAGCGCGTCCTCGACGCCGGTGGCCCGGCTGTAGGTCAGCGGCCTCATGCCTGGCCTCCGGACCGGTCGCGGACCTGCCGGATGGCGGCCCGGATGTTCGGGTACGCGGCGCAGCGGCAGATGTTGCCGCTCATGAACTCGCGAATGTCCTCGTCGGTGCCGGCGTTGCCCTCCTCGATCAGCTTGACCGCCGACATGATCTGGCCGGAGGTGCAGTAGCCGCACTGGAACGCGTCGTGCTCGACGAACGCCCGCTGCATCGGGTGCAGCTCGTCGCCGTCGGCCAGCCCCTCGATCGTGACGACCTCGTGCCCGGTGGCGGCGACGGCCAGCGTCAGGCAGGCCAGCACCCGCCGGCCGTCGACCCACACGGTGCAGGCGCCGCAGGTGCCCTGGTCGCAGCCCTTCTTGGTGCCGGTGAGGTCGAGGTGCTCGCGCAGCGCGTCCAGCAGGCTGACCCGCGGCTCCAGCTCGACGACGTGCCGCCGGCCGTTGACCTCCAGCGGCACCGGTCCCTCGCCGGTGCGTTGGGGTTCGACAAGGGTCATGGCGCCTCCCGCACGGCTGGGCTGGACCGCCCGAGCGTCCCGCCGCGGGCGGCCCTTCGTACCCGGGAGTCCCCGGGGTCTTCCCCCGGGATCGGGCCCGGGGGCGACGTCGTGGCGAGCCGGTCCGATCACCCACCAGGGATGAGGCGGTGCGCCCGCGGCCGACCCGACAGTGAGCCGGAGATCCGTTCCCCCAGGAGGGTGATCGCCGATGACAGCCGAGGCCCCGTCCCAGCCGGGCATCCAGGTCGGTCCGACGAGCGAGTTCAGCCTGTTCTTCCACGTGAAGCCCGGCCACGGCGCCGCGCTGCGGGAGTCCCTGCGGGCACTGCAGGCGTCCCCCGGCTACCGGCCCGGTGACTACGACCTGCCGATCGGCGTCATCCACGAGGCCCGGTTCGTCCCGTTCGACGACGACACCCGGCTGCTGTTCGCCACCAGCTTCGACGGCTCCTGGGACGCCTACATGCTGGACTTCGCGTCCAAGCCGCTGCAGCTGTTCGACGCGATCTTCCAGCACGTGGAGGGCTACGCGGGCCTGCCCGACCTGGCCGCGGTCAAGGACTTCATCTCCGCGGCGCAGCACACCGCCGGGGGCTACTCCCGCAACTACGGCGGCACGGTCAAGGAGATCCGCAAGGCCGAGCGCGTGAACACGGCGTTCCAGCAGGTCCTGGACGACCCGGCGGCGGCCGAGCTGCTGCAGGCACCGGCCCTGGCCCCGCTGCTGGCCGAGGCGGCCGACTGAGCGCGGACCGTCGAGGAGACAGCCATGTCCGACCACATCTCGGGCCCGCGCGCGCTGGCCGAGCCCATCGCCGACATCACCGACGTCTACGCGTTCCCGAGCCCGGAGACACCCGGGGACCTGGTCCTGGTCCTCAACACCCTGCCGTTCGCGCCGCCCGACGGCCGCTTCTCCGACGGCCTGATCTACCGGTTCCGGCTCCGGCCGCTCACGCCCGCCGGCGGGCGGCCCGGGTCGGCGCCGTTCGACGCGGGTGCGGAGGAGGTGGTCGTGGACTGCGTCTTCTCCGACCAGTCCCCGGACGCCGGCCCGCAGTCCGGCTCCTGCCGCACACCCGGCGACGAGGTCGCCTTCGCCGCCGGCGATCCCGAGGGGGGCAAGGGCGCGGGGGTACGGGTGTTCGCCGGCCCCCGCTGGGACCCGTTCATCATGGACGCGCCGGCGGCGCTGCGGACGATCGCGATCGGCGAGCTGGCGTTCACCGACCCGTCGGCGATCTACCTCGACGGCAAGAACGTGCTGAGCATCGTCGTCCAGCTCGACTGCGCGCAGCTGCTCGGCCGGCGGACCGGCCGTCCGGAGGTGAAGAACCTCCTTCTGGGCCCGAAGCAGTTCGACCAGGTCAACCGCGACCTCGAGATCCGCGACATCTACAACATGGAAGACGGATTCCACCTGGCCGATGGCTACCTCGGCGCCTACCGGGCGCGGCTGAACGCCAACCTGGCCTTCTGGGACGGTCTGGACGGCACGGTCGACTGGCCCGCCGACGACCGCGGCGACCACCCGCTGACCGGGCTGGTGCTCGCCGACCACCTGGTCGTCGACATCGGCAAGCCGTACCAGGAGCACGGGTCGTTCCTGGAGATCGAGCGGGCGGCCCTGGCCGGGCGGGAGCACCGGACCTGCGGCGGGCGGGCGCTCAACGACGACGTGATGGACACCCTCTTCACGCTGCTGGTCAACGCGGGCACCGGGCCGGTGGTCCGGGACGGTGTCGACCGGTCCTCGCGGCCGGCGTCGCGCGCCTTCCCGTACCTCTCGCCGCCGAATCCCACGCCCCCGCAGCCACCCGAGCACGGGTAGGCGGCCGTGACCGACGCCCTCGACCTCGACGACGTCCAGGCCGGCGCCCTGCACGAGCGGCCGTCCCCGTACGTCGGCACGTACGTCCTGCTGCGGGTGAACGACCCGCAGGACGGCCGGAACCTGGTCCGCCGGCTGATCCCGCTGCTGTCACCGGCCCGGTCCGTCCTGGAGCGCACCCCGTCGGCGTGGCTGACGCTCGCCTTCACCTGCCCGGGGCTGGCCGCGCTCGGCGTGCCGGCGGAGTCGCTCGACAGCTTCGCGCCCGAGTTCCGGCAGGGCATGGCGGCCCGCGCGGCCGTGCTCGGCGACGTCGGGGCGAGCGCCCCCGACCAGTGGGAGGAACCGCTCGGCCGCCCGGACGTGCACATCGCGCTGGCCACGCTGGCGGCGGACCGGGCGAGCCTGGACGAGCTGGTGGAGCGGGCGCGCCGGGCCCAGGACGAGTTCCCGGGCATCGACCTGATCTGGCGGCAGGACTGCTTCCAGCTCGCGACCGGCCGCACCTCGTTCGGGTTCAAGGACGGGATCGGGCAGCCGGCCGTGGAGGGTCTCGGGACACCGCCGACGAACCCGGGGGAGCCGCCGATCAAGGCGGGCGAGTTCATCCTCGGCTACCCGGACGAGACCGGCGCGCGGCCGCCGATGCCGGTGCCCGACGTGCTCGGCCGCAACGGCACCTACGTGGTGTTCCGCAAGCTGCACACCCGGGTCGCCGCCTACCGCCGCTACCTGCGCGACCACGCCGCGAACCGGCGGGAGGAGGCGCTGCTCGGGGCGAAGACGGTCGGCCGCTGGCAGTCCGGGGCGCCCCTCGTGCTCGCCCCCGACCGGGACGATCCGGAGCTCGGCGCGGACCCGCGGCGCAACAACGACTTCCGCTACCGCGACGACGCGCGCGGGCTCCGGTGCCCGGCCGGGGCCCACGCCCGGCGCGCCAACCCCCGCGACTCCCTGGAGCACGACTCCGTCGACGTACGGCTGCACCGCATGATCCGCCGCGGCACCAGCTACGGCCCGCCCCTGCCCGAGGGCGTGCTCGAGGACGACGGGGCGGACCGGGGCATCGTCTTCGTCTGCACCGGCGCGCATCCGGGCCGGCAGTTCGAGTTCGTCAAGACGCAGTGGCTCAACGACGGCACCTTCATCGGCGCCCCGCGGGAGAGCGACCCGCTGGTCGGTCCCCGGGACGGGACCGGGACCTTCACCGTCCCGCGCCAGCCGATCCGCCGGCGGCTGCCCGACGTCCCGCCGTTCGTGGTCACCCGCGGCGGCGAGTACTGCTTCGCTCCCGGCCTCCGCGGGCTGCGCTGGCTGGCCGACCTGACCGAGGAGAGCCGATGACCCATACCCGCACCGACCGCTGGAAGCTCCTGGACTTCGGTCCGCCCGCGCCGGACGACGCCGACCCGGCCGAGTCGGTGCTGCTGGAGGTGACCGGCGCCGTCGCGGTCATCACCCTGAACCGGCCGCGGGCCGACAACGCGATCAGCACCGAGATGGGCGCCAGGCTCACCGAGGTCCTGACGACCATCGCGGTGGAGCCGGCGATCCGGGTCGCGGTCCTCACCGGCGCCGGCACCCGCGCGTTCTCCGTCGGCAGCGACCTGCGCCAGCGCAAGAACATGACCAAGCAGCAGTGGTTGCGCCAGCGGCAGGACTTCGACCGCACGCTCTACACGCTGCGCCAGCTCCGCAAGCCGATCTTCGCCGCGGTCAACGGGATCGCCTACGGCGGCGGCTCGGAGCTCGCGCAGAGCACCGACTTCATCCTCGCCTGCGAGGACGCCACCTTCGGTCAGCCCGAGGCGATGATCGGGCTCGCGGCCGGCGGCGGCTCGCCGGCCCTGCTGCCGCGGGTGCTCCCGCCCGGCCGGGCGCTGCAGATGCTGATGACCGGTGACCCGATCACCGCCCGGGAGGCGTACCGGCTGGGCATG
>DATINN010000070.1:0-5000 GCA_035474175.1 Mycobacteriales bacterium
ACGGGGTCGGCGGCACCGTCGAGCGGGCCCGCCACCTGCGTGCCGAGGCCGGCCGGCAGTCCCCCGAGCCCACGGCCGTTGTCGCCTGGATCGGGTACGCGGCGCCGAGCTGGCGCCAGGTCCCGTTCGCCACCCGGGCCCGCATGGGTGGCCGGATGCTGACCGCCGACCTGGCCGCGCTCACCGCCGGCCGGTCCGCGGACGGCGGCGGCCCGGCCCACGTCACGCTCGTCGGTCACAGCTACGGCAGCACGGTGATCGGTGCGGCGGCGCGGTCGGGGCCGAGAGCGGCCGACGACCTGGTCTTCCTCGGCAGCCCCGGCGTGCTGGTCGACGACGCGACCGAGCTGGGCCTGCCCGGCCGCCGGGTCTACGTCGGCGAGGCGCCGTTCGATCCCGTCGCCGATCTCGGCGCCTTCGGGGCGGATCCGGGCGCCCGCGGGTTCGGGGCCACCGCCATCCGGGCCGACCCGGAGCCGGGCCTGCCCCTGCCGGTCCGTCTCACCGAGGCCCACTCGCACTACTTCGACCCCGGCTCGGAGTCGCTGCGCAACGTCGCCCGGGTCGTCGTCGGGCACGACGCCGCGGTCACGCACCCGGGGGAGGCGGCATGAGCTGGCCCGAGGCCGCCGACGCGGCGCAGCGCGTGCTCGGCGAGCAGTTCTGGCATCCGCGGTTCGCCCTCTACCAGGACGCCCCCGGCCGCCGCCGGCTCGCCGTGCGGCTGAGCTGGGACTACTGGATCCAGGCGCACGCGCTGGACGTCACCGTCGACGCCGCCGCCCGGACCGGCTCGACGGCGCTGAAGGACCGGATCCGCACCCACGTCGGCGGCATCCTGCGCCGCAACGGCGGCCGGATCGTCAACCGCTACTACGACGACATGGCCTGGATGGCGATCGCCCTGCTGCGGGCCGACGAGGTCGCGGGAGCGGACACCGGTGGCCTGGTCCGGGAGCTGTGGGCGGACATCCGGGCCGGCTGGAGCGAGCGGCACGGCGGCATCCTCTGGCGGCGCGACGATCCCCGGCCCTACACCAACACCCCGGCCAACGCCCCCGCCGCCGTCCTCGCCGCCCGCCTGCACCGGCGCTACGGCGATCCGGCCGACCTGGACTGGGCCCGCCGCATCGCCGACTGGCAGCAGGCGACGCTGGTCGACCCGGCGACCGGCATCGTCTGGGACGGCGTCCACCCGGCCGAGCAGGAGAGCCCGGACCGGACGCTGTGGACGTACAACCAGGGCACCGTGGTCGGGGCCGAGGTGGAGCTGTGGCGGCTGACCGGCGACCGGACCCACCTCGACCGGGCCCGGCGGACCGCCGCCGCGGCGCTGGACCGTTTCGCCGACCCGTTCGGGGGAGTGCTGCCGGACGAGGGGATGGGCGACCACTCCGTCTTCAAGGGAATACTCGCCCGCTATCTCGGCGATCTGGTGAGAGCCGACCCGGAGCCGTCGGCCGGCGTCGCCGGGCGCGTACGCGCCGCGCTGACCAGCAGCGGAGCAGCGGTGGCGGCTGCGGCCGGCGCCCCGATCGGGTCCGACTGGCGACAGCCGGGCCGGGGCGGGTCCAGCCTCGGCACGGAGGTGTCCGCGGCTCTGTTGTTGGAGGCCCTGGCCGTCCTGGATCACCCGGATGTGACGCACGGATAACAACGTGTCGGGAACGGCCCGAGCGAACCGACCGTTCCGTCGGTTTGACAGAGTGCGGTCTGAACCCCGCACACTGCGCTCGGGGGACCGCCCGGCGAATCCCCACCCGCAGCTTGAAGCAGACCTGGAGCACCGTGAGCACCATTGACACCGAAGCCCCCGCGACGCCGGCCCGTCGCGGCCGTTCCCGCGCGAGCGCGAACGGCCTCCGGCTGGTCATCGTCGAGTCGCCGCGCAAGGCGCGGATGATCTCCGGCTACCTGGGCGACGGCTACGTGGTGGAGTCGAGCATCGGGCACATCCGGGACCTGCCCCGCAACGCGGCTGACGTGCCGGCCAAGTACAAGGGCGAGTCCTGGGCCCGCCTCGGCGTCGACGTCGACCACGGCTTCGAGCCGCTGTACGTGGTCAGCGCCGACCACCGCCAGCAGGTCACCAAGCTCAAGGAGCTGCTGAAGGACGCCACCGAGCTCTACCTGGCCACGGACGAGGACCGCGAGGGCGAGGCCATCGCGTGGCACCTGGTCCAGACGCTGAAGCCGCAGGTGCCGATCCGCCGCATGGTCTTCCACGAGATCACCCCCGAGGCGATCCGGCGCGCGGTGGACAACCCGCGCGAGATCGACGCCGACCTGGTCGACGCCCAGGAGACCCGCCGCATCCTCGACCGGTTGTACGGCTACGAGGTCAGCCCGGTGCTGTGGAAGAAGGTCATGCCGAAGTTGTCGGCGGGCCGGGTGCAGTCCGTCGCCACGCGGCTCGTCGTGGAGCGCGAGCGGGCCCGGATGCGGTTCCGCTCGGCCGAATACTGGGACATCGAGGGTCTGTTCGCGCTGAGGGAGAAGCCGGCCGAGGGCGACCCGTCGACGTTCACGGCCACGCTCGTCGCGCTGGACGACAGCCGCATCGCCACCGGCCGGGACTTCGCCCCCGAGACCGGCCGGGCCCGCAGCGACGTCGTGCACCTGGACGAGCCCGGTGCCCGCGGCCTGGTCGCCCGGCTGAGCAAGTCGGAGTTCGCGGTCAGCCGGGTCGAGGAGAAGCCCTACCGCCGCCGGCCGTACCCGCCGTTCATGACCAGCACGCTGCAGCAGGAGGCCGGCCGCAAGCTGCGGTTCTCGGTCGAGCGCACGATGCGCACCGCCCAGCGGCTGTACGAGAACGGCTACATCACCTACATGCGGACCGACTCGACGAACCTGTCCGAGACGGCGCTGACGGCCGCCCGGCAGCAGGCCCGCGAGCTGTACGGCGACGAGTACGTGCCGCCGGAGCCGCGCCGCTACGTCCGCAAGGTCAAGAACGCGCAGGAGGCGCACGAGGCGATCCGCCCCGCCGGCGACGCCTTCCGCACCCCGGGCTCGGTCGCGGACGAGCTGTCCGCGGACGAGTTCCGGCTGTACGAGCTGGTCTGGCAGCGCACCCTGGCCTCGCAGATGGCCGACGCGGTCGGCACCAGCGTCTCCGTCCGCCTCGGCGGCACCAGCACCACCGGCGAGCGGGCCGAGTTCGCGGCCAGCGGCAAGACGATCACGTTCCCGGGCTTCCTCCGGGCGTACGTGGAGAGCGTGGACGAGGACACCACCGACCGCGACGACAGCGAGCGGCGGCTGCCGCGGATGCGCCGGGACCAGCCGCTGGACGCCCGCGAGCTGACCCCGCAGGGCCACACCACCACCCCGCCGGCCCGCTTCACCGAGCCCAGCCTGGTCAAGGCCATGGAGGAGCTCGGCATCGGCCGCCCCTCGACGTACGCGTCGATCCTGCACACCATCCAGGACCGCGGGTACGTGTGGAAGAAGGGCAGCGCGCTCGTCCCGTCCTGGATCGCGTTCGCCGTGGTCAACCTGCTGGAGCAGCACTTCACCCGGCTCGTCGACTACGACTTCACCGCCGCGGTCGAGGAGGACCTGGACTCGATCGCCGGCGGCGGGATGCAGTCGGTGGACTGGCTGACCCGGTTCTACTTCGGGTCCGAGAGCGGCGAGGAAGGTGGCATCGCCCGCTCCGGCGGGCTGAAGCGCATCGTCTCCGAGCGGCTGGGTGACATCGACGCCCGCGGCATCAACTCGATCCCGCTCGACGGCGGCGTGGTCGTGCGGGTCGGGCGGTACGGGCCCTACCTGGAGCGGGCCGAGGGCGAGCGGGCCAGCGTGCCGGAGGACCTGCCGCCGGACGAGCTCACGGCCGAGAAGATCGGCGAGCTGTTCGACGCCCCCTCCGGCGAGCGCCTGCTCGGCACCGACCCGGACAGCGGCGAGGACGTCACGGTAAGGGCCGGGCGGTACGGGCCGTACGTGTCCTCGGGCGAGAAGACGGCCAGCCTGTTCGGCTCGATGTCGATCGACACCGTGACGCTGGAGGAGGCGCTGCGGCTGCTGACCCTGCCGCGGCTGCTCGGGACCGGCGCCGACGGCGAGGAGATCACCGCGCAGAACGGCCGGTACGGGCCGTACATCAAGCAGGGCAAGGAGTCCCGCTCGCTGGAGCGCGAGGACCAGCTGTTCACGGTCACGCTGGAAGAGGCGCTGGCGCTGCTGGCCCAGCCCAAGACCCGCGGCCGCCGGTCGGCCACCCCGGTCACACCGCTGCGGGAGCTGGGCGACGACCCGGCCAGCGGCAAGCCGGTCGTGGTCCGCGAGGGCCGCTTCTGTCCGTACGTGACCGACGGCGAGACCAACGCCAGCCTGCGCAAGGGCGACGCGGTCGAGGAGATCACCATCGAGCGCGCCGCCGAGCTGCTGGCCGACCGCCGGGAGCGGGCGCCGATCAAGAAGGCGGCGAAGAAGGCCCCGGCCAAGAAGTCGGCGGCGAAGAAGACCGCGGCCAAGAAGACGACGGCGACGAAGGCGACCGCGGCGAAGAAGACCCCGGCCAAGAAGACGACGGCGACAAAGGCGACCGCGGCGAAGAAGGCCCCGGCCGCGAAGGCGCCGGCGAAGGCCGTCCCGCCGGCGATCGAGGAGACGCCGGTCAGCTAGGGGCCAGCAACTCCAGGCGGTTGCCGCACGGGTCCTCGACGTAGCAGCGCCGGTAGCCGGGCAGCAGGTCGTCCCAACGGACGTCCAGCTGCGCCGCCACCGCGCCCAGGTCGTCGACCAGCAGCGCCGGGTGCGCCTTGCGCGCGGGCCGGAACTCCGGATCGACGCCGAGATGCAGCTCCACCGACCCGGACCGGAACCACGCCCCGCCCCGCCCGGCCAACGCGGCCGGCTTCGTCACCTCGGTCATCCCCAGCACCCCGCCGTAGAACTCGCGCAGCGCCGGCTCCGACCCCGCCGGCACGGCGAGCTGGACGTGGTGCAGCCCGACGATCATCCCGGCACCTGCGCCACCGCGAACACCC
>DATINN010000071.1:0-6661 GCA_035474175.1 Mycobacteriales bacterium
TCGGAAGGGAGCCCCGATGATCGTCGCGGAGAACCTCACCAAGACCTACGGCGCCACGACAGCCGTGGACAGCATCAGCTTCACCGTCGCACCCGGCACGGTGACCGGCTTCCTCGGCCCCAACGGGGCCGGCAAGTCGACCACCATGCGCATGATCGTGGGCCTCGACCGGCCCAGCGGCGGTCGTGGCCGCCGTCCTCCTGCGCCGCCGCGACGCGTGACGGCGGCGCGGGGCAGAGCCGAGGGTCGCTCCGGCGCTGCGGATCTCTCAGGCGCCGGCTCCGCGCTGCCCGCGATCCGATGAGCCAGGCTCCAGGTCGCCGGTGCGGCGCAGCTCGGTGGCCAGGATCGCGGCCTGCGTCCGCCGCTGCATCCCCAACTTCGCCAGCAGGTGCGAGACGTAGTTCTTCACCGTCTTCTCGGCCAGGAACATCCGCTCCCCGATCACCCGGTTCGTCAACCCCTCACCGATCAACGCCAGCACCGTCCGCTCCTGCTCCGACAGCGCCGCCACCGGACCCTTCGTCTCCGCCGCCGCCCGCATCCGCTCCAACACCTGCGCCGTCGTCCGCGGATCCAACAACGACTGTCCACTCGCGACCGTACGCACCGCACCCACCAGATCCGTACCCCGGATCTGCTTCAACACATAACCCGACGCCCCCGCCATGATCGCATTGAACAACGCATCATCATCGGAGAACGACGTCAACATCAGACAGCGCAGGTCCGGCAACTGCGACCGCAGCTCCCGGCACACCGTCACCCCGTCCCCGTCCGGCAACCGCACATCCAGCACCGCCACATCAGGGCGCACCGCCGGCACCCGCGCCAGCGCCTCCGCCGCCGTCGACGCCTCCCCCACCACCTCCAGATCTGGCTCCGCCTCCAGCAGGTCGGCCACCCCCCGCCGGACCACCTCGTGGTCGTCGAGCAGGAAGACCCGCACCCGGGACGCCGCCGCCTCAGTCATGGTCGCCATGCTCGCACGAGCGCTCCGCCGTGGCGACGGTCTCCGGGTCGCAGGTCACCGCCGGGCGGGACCTTCGACCCTGCCCGCCGGAGCCGGATCCCGAGGATCGTCGACCTCGCTGTCACCTGGAGGAGGCACCCCGATGCAAGCCCGGGAGATCATGACGACGCCGGTGGTCACCGTCCGGCCCGGCACCCCGATCCGCGACGCGGCGGCCGTCCTGCTCGACCAGGGGATCACCGCCGCGCCCGTCGTGGACGAGGACGACGAGATCGTCGGCATGGTCAGCGAGGGCGACCTCGTCGTCGGCCACTTCGCCGAGGACCCGCGCTCCCACGTGCGCCCGGTCCACGACGAGCCGCCCGGTCCCCGCACGGTCGGGGAGGTCATGTCGACCATGGTCATCGCCCTCGGGCCGTCCGCCGACGCCGCCGACCTGGCCCGCGCGATGGTGGACGACGACATCCGCAGCATCCCCATCGTCGAGGGCGCCTCGGTGCTCGGCATCGTCAGCCGGCGCGACCTGCTCCGGACGCTGGTCCGCGACGACGCCGACATCCGGGCCGACATCCTCGACCGCCTGGCCCGGTCCGGCACGCCCGCGGACCGGTGGGACGTCCAGGTCGAGGACGGCGCGGTGGCCCTGGTCGGGCTCGCCGGCGGGGACGACGCCCGCGCGGTGGTCGCGCTGGCCCGCACGGTCCCCGGCGTCTCCGCCGTCCGGACGACAGCATCCGCCCCCTCCACCTGACCACCCGACCGAGAACGGCCGGGCGCCCGCTCGCAGCCCACGCACCTGACCGCGACCGGGCACCACAGGAGACGTGGGACCGGCTCAGCCGCGCAGGCCGCCCGCTGTGCTGGCACAGCCGCGCGGACCGCCCGCTGGGCCGGCACAGCCGCACCGGCGCGGGCCGCAGGAGAACGCCGCACGGGACCGGCCGGGCCGGACCGGCTCGGCCGGGCGGGTCGGCTCAGGAGGTGGTGCGGGGTGGCTCGTTGCCGGTCAGCATCTGGGACGCCCGCCGGCCGGCCTGGCGGAGCCTCGACCGCGAGGGGAACAACCACCAGCAGAGCAGCAGCATGCCCGCCAGCAGGGAGTTGCCCAGCCCCAGCACGATCCCGGCCACGAACAGCAGCACGCCGAGGACGGCCGACGGTATGACCGTCCACTGAGGACGGAAGCCGGACCGGACCGGCCGGGGCGCTCCCGGGAACTGGTTCTCGATCTCGGCGAGGATCCGACGCTCGCGATCGGTGAGCTCCATGGCGCGATCCTCCCGGCCGCGCCCGCATGCGGCCAGGGCCGAACGACCCTGGCCGGACCCGGTCCCGGCGGCGGGTCGCCCACCCGCCGCGGCGGCCGGGGCGGGACGATGACCCCATGAGCGGGATCGCGCCGATGGCGGTGCTGGACGGCAACCGGTTCTACGTCGCGGACCCGGCGGGCGACGCCGGGTCCGGCCACGAGGGGCTGTACGCCGACGACACCCGGGTGCTGCGGGTGTGGCGGCTGACCGTGGACGGCGAGCGGCCGGTGGTCTTCGGCGGCGGCCAGGACGGCGCCCCCAGCTGCTGGTCGGTCTACGCGATGGCGTCCGGGCTGATCGTGCGGCGGCGGTTCCGGGTCAGCCGGTCGGGCCTGCACGAGACGCTGTCGGTCACCAACTCCGGCAGCGTCAGCCGTCCGGTCACCATCCGGTACGAGGCCGACGCCGACTTCCTCGACCTCTTCGAGGTCAAGCAGCGGCAGCTGAACAAGCCGGTCCTGTTCGTGTCCGCGGTCCCGGCGACGACGGTCGCCCGCGACACGGTGGACGGTGCGATCCGGCTCGCCGCCACCGCCGGGAGCTGGCGAGCCGGCGTCGACGTCACCGTCACCCCGGGCGAGCCGACCGGCGACGGGTTCGCGGTCAGCGCGGACGTCGGACCGCGCAGCACCTGGACCCTCGACGCCCGGGTCACCCTCCTCGGCGCGCCGCCGCTCGAGCAGGCCGAGGCCGAGGCCGACCGGCGGCTGGGCGAGTGGCGCCGGGCCGTGCCCGTCCTGGCCAGCCCGTCCGGCCCGCTCACGCAGGCGTACGAGCGGTCCACCGAGGACCTGGCCGCGCTGCGGATGCCGGCTGGCAACGGCCCGGTGCCGGCGGCCGGGCTGCCCTGGTTCATGACCGTCTTCGGCCGGGACACCCTGATCACCTGCCTGCTCAGCCTCTGCCTGACCCCGGACCTGGCCCGCTCGGCGCTGCGCACGTTCGCCGCACTGCAGTCCACAGTGGATGACCCGGCCCGGGACGCCCAGCCCGGCAAGGTGCCGCACGAGCTCCGGTTCGGCAAGCTGGCCGCGCTCGGCACCGGCCTGCCCTACTACGGCTCGGCCGACGCCACGCCGCTCTACCTGATGCTGGCGGCCGAGACCTGGCGCTGGACCGGCGACGACGAGCTGGTCCGGGAGCTGGAGCCGGCGCTGCGGGCCGCGATGGGCTGGATCGAGGGCCCGGCCGACCTCACCGGCCGGGGCTACGTCGAGTTCCAGCGGCGCTCCGAGCACGGCCTGGCCGTGCAGACGTGGAAGGACTCCCCCATCACCTCGATGCGGTTCGCCGACGGCTCGCCGGCCTCGGCGCCGCTGGCGGTCTGCGAGGTGCAGGGCTACGCGTACGCGGGCCGGCTGGGGCTGGCCGAGATCGCCCGCGCCGTCTGGCACGACGAGCCGTACGCGGACCGGCTGGAGCGGGACGCGGCCGCGCTGCGGCAGCGCTTCGACCGCGACTTCTGGGTGGATTCCGCGGCCGGCGGCTACTACGCGCTCGCGCTGGACGGCGCCGGGCGCCGCGTCGACTCGCTCACCTCCGACATCGGCCACCTGCTGTGGACCGGCATCGCCACCGGCGAGCGCGCCGACCGCACCGCCGCCACCCTGCTCGGGGAGCAGATGTTCTCCGGCTGGGGCGTGCGGACGATGAGCCCGGTCGACCTCGGCTACGACCCGGTCGGCTACTACATCGGCACGGTGTGGCCGCACGACACCGCGGTCGCCTGCGCCGGGCTGGCCCGCACCGGCCACCCGGACGCCGTGGTCCTGCTGCGGGCGCTCCTCGACGCCGCCGCCCGCCTGGACGGGCGGCTGCCCGAGGCGCTGGCCGGCCTGCCCCGCGCCGAGACCGGCTTCCCGGTCGCCTACCCGCAGAGCTCCTCACCGCAGGCCTGGGCGGCGGCCGCGACGGTCGGCGCGCTCGCCGCCGTGCTCGGGCTGCGCCCCGACCGCGCGGCCGGCCGCCTCGCCGCGGCCGCGACCGTCCCGGACGACCTCGAGCTGACCCTGCGCGGCGTCCCGGCGCTCGGCCGCCGGTGGGACGTCCGGGCCGGCGGCGGCACCGTCGAGGTCACCGAGGCCTGACCGGCCGGTCCCGCGGTCAGCGGCTCACCCCACCGTCACCGTCGACACGTGCGGGGTGTTGTCGGCCGAGTTGCCGACGTGGACGGTGTAGTCCCCCGGCCTGGTCACGAAGCTCCCGGTGCAGTAGTCCCAGACACCGAACGGGTGGTTGGTCGCGGCCGGGTCGACGATGATCGTCACCGGCTCCGACGCCCCGGGCTCGACGGACACCTTCCGGAACCCGACGAGCCGCTTGGGCGGTTGCCCGTCCCCCGGCAGGCCCAGGTAGACCTGCACCACCTCGGCGCCGGCCACGGGGCCGGTGTTGGTCACCGTGGCGGTCACGGTCACCGGCGCGCTGGCGCCGTCCGGCGCGTCCACCGACACCTCGCCGATCTCGAAGGTCGTGTACGACAGGCCGAAGCCGAAGCCGAACAGCGGCGCGATGCCCTGGGCCTGGAACCAGCGGTAGCCGACCTGCAGGCCCTCGGAATAGCGGATCACCGGGTAGCCGGCGCCCTCGTCCGTGCCCGGATACCGTTCCGGGTTGCCGGCGTAGAGGGTGTCGTCCTCCGACCGGGGATAGGACGTCGGCACCTTGCCGGAGGGGTTGACGACACCGAGGAGCAGGTCGGCGACGACGTGCCCGTCCTCGGCGCCCTGGTTCCACACCTCCAGCACCGCCGGCGCCTTCCCGATCCACGGCATCAGCACGGGGTTGCTGTCCTTCAGCACCACGACCGTGGCCGGGTTGACGCCGAGCAGCTCGTCCAGCATCCGGTTCTGGTCGTTGAGCATGGTGGCGTCCTGCTGGTCGACGCCCTCGGTCGCGACCAGGCCGGCCATGAGCACGACCACGTCGGCCGCGCCGGCCGCGCTCCGGGCCTCGTCCAGGTTGGACAGGTCGTCGGCGACGGTCACCGTGGTCACGGTCGCGGCCGAGCCGAGGTCCCGCAGCACGTCCCGCAGGCCGTCCAGCGGCCGCACGGTGTAGAGCGGGTCCACCTTGGACGAGCCGCCGCCGCCCAGGCAGGCCTCGTCGACGAACGTGGACTGTCCGATGAGGACGATGGACCCGGTGTCGGCGCGCAGCGGCAGCAGCCCGCCGTCGTTCTTCAGCAGCACGGCGATCTGGCCGCCGATGGACCGGGCGACGGCACCGTGGCCGGCCGCGTCGATCTCGCCCGGCGCGTACGGCCGGTCGAACTGTCCGAACCGGAACATCTGGGTGTAGCGGCGGACGAGGGCCCGGTCGACGGTCTCGATCTCCAGGCTGGTGTCCTGCAGGGCGGCCGTGACGTTGGTCTCGTTGAGCCACTTGGCGTCGGGCATCTCGTGGTCCAGGCCGGCGTTGAGCGACGGGGCCGCGGAGCGGCAGGACCAGAAGTCGGACTGGACGTAGCCCTCGAAACCCCACTCCGTACGGAGGATGTCGGTCAGGGTGTGCCGGTACTCGGTGGCGTAGACCCCCCGCACCCGGTTGTACGCGCTCATGATGGCGGCGATCTGAGCGTCCTTGACCAGCATCTCGAACGGCAGCAGGTAGAGCTCGCGCAGCACGTGCTCGTCGACCTCGACGCTGGTCCGGAAGCGCTCGTGCTCCTGGTCGTTGACCACGTAGTGCTTGCCCATGGCGATCACGTCGTGGGCCTGGATCGCCTTCGTCACCGCGACCCCCATCACCCCGGACAGGTAGGGGTCCTCCGAGAAGTACTCGAAGTTGCGGCCGGCGATCGGGGTCCGGTGCAGGCACACACCCGGCCCCTCCAGCACGTGCTGGCCCAGCGTCGCCGTCTCCGAGCCGATGACGTCCCCGTACGCGTGGGCCAGGTCGGGGTCGAACCCGGCGGCCAGGCCGATGGTCATGGGCAGCGACGTGGCCGGCGGGCTCGGGGTGCCGTCGCCCATGCCGACGCCGACGGGACCGTTGGTGATCCGGAACCGCGGGATCCCCAGCTCCTCGATCGCGGCCACGTGGCGCTCGATCCGGATCTGGGCGGCGAGCTGGTCCATGTCCGCCCCGGACTCCACCGCCTCCGCGGTGACGGCGTAGATGTCGATGGTCTCCATGGCGCCGTGCAGCTGGGCGATCTTCTGCTCCAGCGTCATCGTGGCCACGAGCTTCTCGGCCCGCTCGCGGGGCGGGCGGGACCGATCCCGCCAGGCCGGCTGGGTCTCGGGCACGATCGGCTCCCCTTCGGCGGGCGGACGGGTCACGGCGGACGGGCGGGTCACTGCGGACGGGCGGGTCACTGCGGGCGGGCGGGTCACTGCGGGCGGACGGGTCACGGCGGGCTGACGTGCTGCTGCCC
>DATINN010000072.1:0-2492 GCA_035474175.1 Mycobacteriales bacterium
GCCGGCACGGCCAGGCTCAGCCGCGGACCCGCGGTCGGCCTCCCGGCCAGCCCGATCCCGGCGCCGAGCAGCAGCGGCGCGGCCAGCACGACCAGGTCCGGCCGGCGTACCAGCACGGCCAGCAGCAGCAGCACTCCGCCGAGCACGACCGCGCGGGTCAGCGCCAGCGTCGGGTGCCACCCGGGCGCGCGGGTGGCCTGGCTGTGGCGGCGCGCCTCCGCCACCAGCGCACGCTGCTCGGCCCCGCGGAGCTTGAAGGCATGCCGGTTCACCCCGCGCCGGGCCGACCCGTACATGGACACGGCTCAGCGGGCCGCGACCGGCGTGCGCACCGCGGTCGGCGGGGCGGGCACCTCGGCGAGCATGTCCCGTACGACGTCCTCGGGGGAGATCCGGCGCAGCCACATCTCGGGCTTGAGCGTGATCCGGTGCGCCAGCACCGCGACCGCGACCGCCTTGACGTCCTCGGGCGTGACGTAGTCGCGCCGGCGCAGCACCGCCAGCGCCCGGGCCACCAGCAGCAGCGCCAGCGCCCCGCGGGGCGAGGCGCCCACCAGCACCTGCTGCCGGTGCCGGGTCGCCGCGGCCAGGTCCACGCAGTAGCCGGCGACCGTGTCCTCGACCACGACCTGCTCGATCGCCCGCTGGGCCCGCAGCAGCCCGGTCGCGTCCAGCACCGGGGCCAGCACGGCCTCCTCCCGCTGCCGGGCCATCCGGCGGCGCAGCACGTCCAGCTCCTGCTCCCGGTCCGGGTAGCCGAAGGCGACCCGCATGAGGAAGCGGTCCAGCTGCGCCTCCGGCAACGGGTACGTCCCCTCGTACTCGATCGGGTTGGCCGTCGCGATCACGTGGAACGGCTCGGGCAGCCCGAAGGTGCGGCCCTCGACCGTGACCTGCCGCTCCTGCATCGCCTCCAGCAGCGCCGACTGGGTCTTGGGCGGGGTGCGGTTGATCTCGTCGGCCAGCAGCAGCCCGCAGAACAGCGGCCCGGCCCGGAAGTCGAACTCGGCCGAGCGCTGGTCGTAGACGAAGGACCCGGTGACGTCGCTCGGCAGCAGGTCGGGGGTGAACTGCAGGCGGCGGAAGTCCAGGCCCAGGGTCTGCGCCAGCGACCGGGCCGCCAGCGTCTTGCCCAGGCCCGGGTAGTCCTCCAGCAGCACGTGCCCGCCGGCCAGGATCCCGGCCAGCACCAGCGTCAGCGCGTGCCGCTTGCCCACCACGACCTGCTCGACCGAATCCAGCACGGCGTCGCCCGCGGCCGAGACCTCGGCCGGCGTGAACGGGGTCAGATCCCCTCCAGCGCCGCCACCGCCCGGGAGAGCTGCGCCCGGCTCGGGCTGCGCTCCAGCGGTCCTGTCATCAACTGCCACAGCGGTTCTCCCAGGATGTGACGGGCTTGCTCGGGCTCGCGGCGGAGGTCCACCCCGCGCCGGGTGCGCAGCAGGTCGGTGGCGAGCGCGACCAGCTCCGGCCGGACCCGCTCGCGGAACCGGTGCGGGTCGTGGGCGCCCCAGGACAGCCGGCTCTCCAGGGTGGTGAGCAGCAGCAGGCCGTCGTCGGGCGGCTCGGCCCGGACGACCACCGGCGCCGGCTCCGGCGGCGGCACCACCAGCCGGGACAGCCGCCAGGTCAGCCCGGCGGCGAGCCCGACCACCACGCACAGGCCCAGCTCGGCCCGGTAGTGCAGCGTGTACGCGATCAGCCACAGGGCCGCGCCGCCGGCCGCGGCGGCCAGCACGACCAGGAACGGCTCCCGGATCCTCATGGCCGCCCGGCGGGGGTGGGCCGCCGCGGCCCGATCGGGCTGGCCGCCAGCTCGGCCCGCAGCTGCTCCAGGGCCGCCCGCGCCTCCGTCCGGGCCGACTCGGGCAGCTCGTGCCGGGAGAAGCGGGCCTCCCGGTAGAGGTCGGCCAGCCGCAGCAGCGGGGTGGAGGACACCGGGTGCCGGTCGATCAGCCGGCCGGCCAGCTCCGACGGGGTGTCCGGGGCGGCCCGGTGGGTGCCGGCGTTGGCCGCGGCCTGCTCCAGCAGCACCCAGCTGGCCACCACGCCCTCCCCCGCGCCGCCCTGGTCCAGCTCCCGCAGGCCCTCCTCGACCGCGGCCGCGAGCTGGGTCGCCTCGACCTCGTCGTCGACCTCGGGCGGCAGCTCCACCTCGGGCCGGCGCCGGCGGAACGAGAACAGCCCGTGCACGGGGGCGTAGATCATCGCCGGGACGAAGGCCATGCCGAGCAGGATCGGCGCCACGAACAGCACCGCGATGGCCCAGATCAGCCAGCCCGGCGCGGTCCGCGGGGTCTCATCGGTCGGGCTGGCGCTGCCGCCGTCCGGGGCCGGCGTGCGGGTCGCGACCGGCGGCGGACCGGCCGTCACCGACGGTGCGGCCGGGACGGCGGTCAGGGTGGGCGCGCGGTCGCTGCGGGCGGCCAGCGCGACCAGGCCCAGTGCGCCCAGCACGACGACCGCGACCGCGATCAGCCGCGCCGTGTGTG
>DATINN010000073.1:0-5431 GCA_035474175.1 Mycobacteriales bacterium
GCGGGCTGGCCCTGCTGACCGCGGCCGGCCGCCGGTACGGACCGGTCCGGTGGGCGCTGCTGGCCGGGCTCGGCTTCTCCGGCGCGGCCCTGGCCGCCCGGGCCCTGCACGGTCCCGTGCTGGGCCAGCCGCTGGCGTACGCGGTGGTCGTCCTCGGCGGGCTCGGCGCCTACGGGTACGCCCAGGCGCTGGCGGCCGGCGGGGTCACCGCGGTGACCGGGATCGTGTGGGCGGTGGAGGTGGTCGTGCCGGCCGGGGTCGGGGTCGGCGCGCTCGGCGACACCGTCCGGGCCGGGTGGTGGCCGGCGGCGGTGCCGGCGCTGCTGCTCGTGCTGGTCGCGACCGCCGTCCTCGGCGCCCGGCCGCCGCTGCAGGCCCCCGCCACCGCGGATCAGCGCGCCGCCGTGGCCCGCGCGTAGAGCTGCCGGACGTCGGCGCCGAAGTAGGGGCTGTAGCTCACGTCGGCGTCGGTGCCGCCCTGCTGATAGCCCCCGATCACGCCGACCACAGTCCCGGTCCCGGTGTCCGGGTCCCACCCGGTCAGCCAGGGCGACCCGCTGGTGCCGTCCGGGTAGCCGGTGCAGGCGATCCGCAGCTGCCCGGCGCTCGGCCGGGTCGGCGTACCCAGGCAGGTCACCGCGTCGTCGGCCCCGTCCGGGTACCCGGTCAGCCGCACCGTCGCCCCGGCCGCCGGCCCGAAGCCGATCCGGTCGGCGCCGAGCAGGTCGCTGAGCCGCCGGCCGTCGCGGGGGGCGAGCTCGACGAAGGCGACGTCCAGGTCCGGGTCGGCGGCGGCCGTCCAGCGCGGGTCGACCGTGACCCGCGCCGCCGCCCAGCGCCCGTACGGGGCGGTGCCGTGGCCGTAGGCGGGGGCGAAGTCCAGGCCGGCGTAGACCGGCGCGCCGGCCCCGGCCGACACGCAGTGGGCGGCGGTGACGACCAGGTCGGCGGCCCCGCCGGCGACCAGCGCGCCGGTGCAGAAGTGGCCGGAGCCGGCGTGGAACAGCGCGCCGACGTGCCGGACGACGCCGTCCGGGGCGGTGCGGCCCTGGCCGTCCGCGGCCGCCGGCCCGGGGGACCGCGCGCCCGCCGAGGACGCCGCGGCCGTGGGCACCCCGGCCGTGGGCACCCCGGCCGTGGGCACCCCGGCCGTGGGTGCCGCCGCGGCGGGTGCCGGCACGGGGGTGGCGGCGCCGGCTGCCGGCCCGGGCGCCGCGGCCGTCGCGTTCGTGCACGCGGACAGCGTCGCGGCCACGCACCCGGCGGCGGTCAGCACCCGCCGCCACGACCACATCCGCCGGACGGTACCCGGCCCCCTTGTGCGCCGGCCCCGGTCCGCGGCCAGCAACCGCCCAGCTGGACCCCCCGTGGACATCGGCGACTCCACAGTGGAGCGCGACGGCCCCGCCTCACCCCGCCGGCGGGGCGTACATCGCGAACGTCTGCCAGACGAGCTTGCCGTGCTCGACCACGAAGGTGTCGGTGCCCAGCGGGATGTCGGCGCCGACGCTCCAGGTGATGTAAGCGACCTTGCCGTCCACGCGCAGGCTCCGCAGCGTGAACCGGTCCAGGGCCCCGACCGGCAGGGCGGCGAGGAAGGCGGTGAAGAAGCCGGCGATCTCCTGCTTGCCGCGGTGGATCCCGGCCTCGGTGAGGAAGCGGGCGTCCTCGTGGTAGTCGCTGACGATGGCGGCGACCCCCTGCTGTTCCAGGAAGGCCTGCAGGTGATGGCGGACGACGGACTCGGTCCCGGCCGTGTGGACGGTCATGGCGTGTCTCCTCGACGAGGAGCGGGCCTCGTCGATCGTCGCGCTGTCGCGGTGCTCATGGATCTCTCCGTCTCCGTCGGGGCGCCGGTCCCGTACCGGACCGGCGGACTGCCTCGTCCCGAGACTGCGGGGGCCGCGGCGGGGCGACGAGTGGCGATGCCGTACCGGTCGGCGACGGCCGGAGACCCGCTCGATCCTGGGCGATTGCCCGATTCCCGGCGGTACAGGATCCGTACTACCGGGGGCGGCCGGGGCGGAGCACGATGGCGGGATGAACCGCAGGGACTACTGCCCGATCGCCGCCGGCGTCGAGGTCCTGGGCGACCGCTGGACCCCGCTGGTCATCCGCGAGCTGATGGTCGGTGCCGGCGGCTTCAACGAGATCCACCGCGGCATCCCCCGGGTCGGCCGGAGCCTGCTGGCGCAGCGGCTGCGCGAGCTCGAGCGGCGCGGGCTGATCCGGCACGAGGCCGGCCGCCCCGGCCTCCCGGGCGCGTACGCGCTGACCCCTGCCGGCCAGGCGCTGACGCCGATCGTGTGGGCGATGGGCGCCTGGGCCGCGGAGGGGAGCTTCGGCGACCCCGACGACGGCGACTGCGACGGCCTGACCCTGATCTGGCGCACCCACCAGGTCGCCGTCCCGGCCCGGCTGCCCGAGGCCCGCACCGTGGTGCACCTCGTGCTCACCGGGGCCGGTGGCGCCCAGGGCTGGCTCGACATCCAGCGGCCGGGCATCACGGTCTGCAAGGACGACCAGGGCCTGGCCGTCGACCTGGCCCTGGAGGCCGACACGGCGCAGATGCACCGCTGGCTGGTCGGGCTGACCCCGTTCCGCGACCTCGTCGCCGGCGGGCACGCCCGCTTCCTCGGCCCGAGCCGGCTGGCCAAGGCCTTCCCGACCTGGTTCGACACCAGCTTGTTCAGTCATAGCCTGCGGCAGGCGCACCGGCGCCGGCAGACCGCGGCCCTGACCGGGTAAGGACCGCTGTCGTCAGGCGTGTTTGGCGACGGTGAGCAGGACGACCGCGTCCTGCGCGGCCTCGAGGGAATGACGGCCCGGCGGGATGACGATCAGGTCCCCGTCCCGGCCGTCCCAGGAGTCGGCGCCGGCGACCAGGCGGACCCGGCCGCGCAGGACCTGCACGGTGGCCTCGCCCGGGTTCTCGTGCTCGGACAGCGTGGTGCCCGCCGTCAGCGCGATGAGCGTCTGGCGCAGCACCCGCTCGTGGCCGCCGTAGACCGTGCCGGCGCTGCGGCCGCTCGGGGTCTTCGTGGCCAGCTCCAGGTACTTACGGGCCAGCGCGTCCAGCGACATCTTCTGCACGCCGGTCATCCCCTTCCTGTCCGCGTCCGCTGTTGGCGTGGGCCGTCAGCGCCGGCCGCTCGGCCAGCTCGGGGTGGTGGGCATCGGACGCCGGCCGCTCGGACCGGATCGCGGCGGATGATCGGCGCGGCGCGACGGTCACGACGTCCTCCCGTCAGGCTGGGGCCGGGCGGCGGGTGACCTGCACCCGCCACCGGTCCGGGCCGTCCTGCAGGTAGTCGAAGCCGTAGTCGCCGGGACGGATGCGGTTCATCCGCTGCCAGATCGCGTACGGGTCGGTGCTGGAGCGCAGCTCGAACCGTTCGCCCGGACTCAGCCGCAACAGCCGGTCCGCGACGGCGTTGACGACCTGCGCCGCGGGCAGCCCGTCCAGGTCCATCCCGCCGCCCTCGGAGAGCCCGAACCACGCGTGCGGCCGGTGGGTGAGGACGGTCGTCCCCGGCGCCTGGCCGCGCGGGCCCTGCGTCGCCAGCACCGCTTCCTCGTTGCCGAGATGACGCTCGAGATGCGCGAGCAGCTCCCGGGTCGTGGCCGCGAGATCGGCCGGGACACGTGCGTCAGCGGTCGCCGACGTCGCCAGCGTCTCGGTCAGCAGGTGCAGCACCGTGTGGTCCCGGCCGAGCCGCTCCAGGGCGGCCGAGCGGGCGTACGACGGGAACAGCAGCCGCTCCTCGTCCACCGCCTGTCGCAGCACCTCGACCCGCATGTACGTCAGCAGCGCCTGCAGCTCCTGGGCCGGCCAGCCGCCGTCGGCGGTGACGGCCAGCAGTTCCTCGGCCCGGACGGCCACCTGCCGCAGCAGCAACCCGTGCTCCTCGGACAGCGTGAGCGGCCGGTCGTCCGGGGTGGCGTCGCCCGCGGGCGGCAGTTCGAGTCCCGGCGTCTGCTCCGCAGCGGTCATGACGGCTCCTCCTCCTGAGGCGGGGCGCGCACTCGTGACCCCGAGCTCACCGCTAATATAGAGGAAGACCGTACTTTAAACTCAAGAGCAGGCTCCCGGCAGGAAGGAACGGATGATGACCAACGTGATCGGCCGGTCGTGCATCGACGGGCCTGACCGGAGCGGGGCGCTGAGCCCTCTCGCTGTGGACGCCGACCCGGTCCCCGGCCCCGCGTCGCAGGCCCGGTGAGCGGCCACGACGGCGGCCCGCCGGGGACGGGTGCGCGGGAGGCGCTGGCGTCGCCCCCGCGCCGGCGGCTGCTCGACCTGCTCCGCACCGGCGGGACCCCGCGGGACGCGCAGGAGCTGGCGGCGGCGACCGGGCTGCACGTGAGCACGGTGCGGTTCCATCTCGACGTGTTGCGGCGCGCCGGCCTGGTCATGGCGCGCTCCGAGCGGCGGGCCACGCCGGGGCGTCCCCGGTCGGTCTACGCGGCCGTCAGCACGAGCGAGACGGGCGGTTACCCGGCGCTGACGCGGCTGCTGGCCGCCCACCTGGCCGAGACGCCGGAGGCGGGTGCTGCCCGCGCCGAGCAGGCCGGGGTGGCCTGGGCGACCGAGCTCATTCCCGAGGCCGACCGGCTCGCCGGGGTCGACGCGGAGCAGGCGGCGCGGGTCGTGACCGGCATGTTCGCCGAGCTGGACTTCGACCCCGAGCTGGCCGGCGACGCGACCGACCGCCAGATCCGGCTGCGGGCCTGCCCGTTCCGCACCGCCGCGCGGGCCAATCCCGGGGTGGTCTGCTCGGTGCACCTCGGGCTGCTGCGAGGGACCCTGGCCCGCCTCGGCGCCCCGCCGACCACGGTCCGGCTGCTGCCCTTCGTCGAGCCGGAGCTGTGCCTGGCGCAGCTGACCCCCGCCGGCTGACCTCACCCTGACCGTCACGATGAGAGAGGAGCCGGCGATGCGATCGGCCGGGCAAGGAGTCGCGTTGGCCGTGCCGTTCGTGTGGTTGGGCATGGTGCTGGCCATCTCCGGCCTGGAGGCGCCGCTGAAATTCCGCGCTCCCGGCATCACCCTGCCGCTGGGCCTCGGCATCGGCCGGCTGGTCTTCGCCGCCCTCAACGTCGCCGAGATCGCCCTCGCCGCGCTGCTCACCCTCGTCTGCGTCGCGCTGCGAACGTCCGGTCCCGGCTGGGCGTTGCTGGCCGGGACCTGGTTGCTGCTGGCCGTCCAGATCGGGGTGCTGCGGCCACGGCTGAACCGCCGCACATCGGTCGTCATCGCCGGTCGGACACCGGCCCCGTCCCGGCTGCACCTCGTCTACATCGCCCTGGAAGCCGTGAAGATCCCGCTCCTCGTCGCGCTCGGCGCGGTCCTCATCGCCGCCGCGCTGCCCTGATGACGTCCGCCGCGGTGTCGGTCACTCGTAGCACCGCCGACCCGCGTGGGCGATGG
>DATINN010000074.1:0-3354 GCA_035474175.1 Mycobacteriales bacterium
CCCGCAGCGCCGTGGCCGCGTCCGGCTCGGACGGCAGCGCCGCCGACGGCCGCAGCAGCCCGGACCCGATGTCGACCACCAGCGGCGTGTCCAGGCCGGCCAGCTCGGCCGCCGGCACGGCCGAGGTGAACCCGCTGACCACGAAGTTGGACGGATGCAGCTTCAGCACGAACCCGGTCTGCGGGCCGACCGCGGCCGCGTAGTCCGCGATCGTCACCCGGTTGGTGGTGCCGACCTCGCGCAGCCGCGCGCCGGTCGACTCCAGCAGGTCCGGGATCCGGAACCCGTCCCCGATCTCCACCAGCTCGCCCCGGGCCAGCACGATCTCCCGGCCGGCGGCCAGGGCGGTCGCGGCCAGCACGAGCGCGGCGGCGCCGTTGTTGACCACGTGCACGGCCCTGGCATCCGGCACCGCGGCGGCCAGCGCGGCCAGCGCGCCCGCGCCCCGGCGGCCGCGCCGGCCGGTGTCCAGGTCCAGCTCGACGTCGGTGGTGCCGGCCGCGGCCAGCAGCGCGGCCCGGGCCGCGACCGACAGCGGCGCCCGCCCGAGGTTGGTGTGCACCAGCACGCCGGTCGCGTTGAGCACCGGGCGCACCGTGGCCGGCACCGCCGGCAGCCGGCCCAGCACCGCGTCCACGACGTCGTCCGGGGCCAGGGTGCCGGCCCGGACCTCGGCCTGGGCCACGGTCACGACCTCCTTGACCAGCGCCCGGCCCAGCCGCCCCACGGCGCCGGCCAGCCGTGGGTCGGCCAGCACGGCGTCGGTCCGCGGCACCAGTCGGCGCGGGTCGGTCAGCTCGGCCACGCCGCCACCGTACGACCAGGCCGGTTGCAGCGTTCGGCGCATCCCGGACTTACATCGCGTACCACCCTGGAATAGCGATTGAGCAGCGCGGGAACAAGTCGCGTCAGTAAGGTGTCGGTCGCCCGGAACCCACCGCTACTCGACGTAAGAAGTACGCCACAGCGGGTAACAGGGGCGGGATCCGAATTCTGAGCTGGGGGAGTAAACCGAGTGAGCACCCACGCTGCTCCGGTCCGCAGTCGCACCGCGCGACTGCTGCTGCTGTCCGGATCCGTCGTCGCCATCGCGCTGGCCGCCGGCTGCGTCGCCGGCGCCGGCAAGGACGCCGGCACCGCCGCGCAGTCCGCCCGCACCACCGCCGCGGCCGAGGCCGCCCCGCTTCCGTCCGGCAGCGCCGACCAGGGCAGCGCCGGGGCCGAGCCGGCCTCCGGTCCGCTGACCCCGGGCGAGTTCACCCTGCAGTTCCAGGCCCTGCTCGGCCAGCACACCGTGCTCGCGGCCGACATGATGCGCGGCCGGATCCGCAACGACCCCGACCTGGCCCAGGCCACCAACGCCGCGCTGGGCAAGAACACCGACGCGCTCGGCAAGCTGTTCAGCACCGAGCTCGGGGCCGACGCGGCCAAGACCTTCACCCCGCTGTGGTCCGGGCACGTCAAGGCGCTGTTCAACTACGCCGGCGGCCTCGGGGCCGACGACCAGGCCGCGATGGCGCAGGCCAAGGTGTCGGTCACCTCGATCGAGTCGAAGCTGGCCGACTTCTTCGCCGCCCGCTCCGGCGGCAAGCTGACCAAGCAGGCCGCGCTGGCCGGCGTCACCGAGCACGTGAGCCACCTGCTGGAGCAGGCCGACCAGTACGCGGCCAAGGACTACGCCAAGTCCGACGCCACCTACCGCGCCGGGTACGCGCACGCGTTCGGCGCCGGGAAGGCGATCGGCGCCGCGCTGCTCACCCCGGCGCAGGGCAAGCAGCTGGAGACCCCGACGTGGCGGCTGCGCTCGGCCCTGACCCAGCTGCTGGGCGAGCACGTCGAGCTGGTGATCGGCGCGCTGCGGTCCGGCGCCACCGACGCCCCCGACTTCACCGCCGCCGCCAACGCGGTCAACGGCAACACCACCGACCTGGCCGCCGCCATCGGGGTGCTGTTCTCCCCGGCCGCCGGCGCCGCCTTCCAGCAGCTGTGGGCCGACCACATCGACCTGCTGGTGCGGTATGCGGCCGCGATCGCGAAGGGCGACGACGCCGCCCGGACCGAGATCTCCGGCGGGCTCAACGGCTTCGAGGGCAGGCTGTCGGCCTTCCTCAGCACCGCCACCGGCAACAAGCTGGCCGCCCAGCAGGTGGCCAAGGCGCTCGGCTCGCACGACACGATGCTCCGGCAGCAGGTCGACGCGTTCGTCGCCAAGGATTACGTGACGGCGCACGATGTCGCATACTCCACCTACCAGGAGATGTTCGGGTTGAGCGGGCAGCTGGCGGAGGCGTTCGGCGAGACCGTCGCCAAGAGGCTGCCCGTCGGCCCGGCACAGACGGGTCGCGGCGG
Source organism: Mycobacteriales bacterium (assembly GCA_035474175.1). Taxonomy (GTDB): domain Bacteria; phylum Actinomycetota; class Actinomycetes; order Mycobacteriales; family CADCTP01; genus CADCTP01. Next base: position 2,350 of record DATINN010000074.1, read on the forward strand.
GATGGCCGCGGTCATCGGGGGGCGCTGATGCGGGTGCGCGGCCTGGCGGCGGCGGGAGCGGTGCTGGCGCTCGCGCTGACCGGCTGCGGCAGCCCGGCCGCGACCGCCTCGGCCCCCGCGGCCAAGGCCAAGGCGACCGCGTCCCACGTGAAGAAGCCGGCCGCGGACGACTTCAAGTCGGTCCGGACGTACAAGACCGTGGCGCTGCCGTCCCGGGTCCGGATCCCGGCGATCGGCGTGACCACGCCGCCGCTGGAGAAGCTCGGCCGGGTCGCGCACCCGGCCAAGAACCAGCCGAAGAACGCCATCGAGCTGCCGAAACAGCCCGAGGACGCCGGCTGGTTCTCCGGCGGGCCGCGACCGGGCCAGCCCGGCCCGGCGGTCGTCATCGGGCACGTCGACTGGGACGACAGCCCGGCCGTCTTCTTCCGGCTGCGCGAGATGAAGCCGGGCCAGGCGGTGTACGTCGACCGCGTCGACGGCAGCACGCAGGAGTTCACGGTCACCAAGGTCCGGCAGGTGGCGAAGGACGACTTCCCCACCGCGGACGTGTACGCGCCGGACCTGGAGTCGTCGCTGCGGCTGATCACCTGCGGCGGGCAGTTCGACGACACCACCGGCAATTACCTCGACAACGTCATCGTCTTCGCCTCGCCCGTCTAAGGACCGTGCCCTTGTCTACGTCCCGCCGGATCAGGCGCCTCGGGATCGCGGCCGTCGCTGCGACGGCGGCCGTCGCCGCGGGCTGGGCCTCGACCGCCGGCGCGGCCAGCGCGCTGGACGTCATCGCGGTGATCCCGGCCGCGGACACGGTGTCGATGGTGGTCTCGGTCAACCCGCCGCCGTCGCTCGGCCAGCCCGGCTCGTTCCAGGTCTCCAGCGGCAGCACCGGCAAGCTCAGCACCGAGGCCCGGGCGGTGATCGGCCCGCAGCTGTCGACCGCGGTCGTGCTCGACACCTCCGCCGCCGGCGCCCCCGCGCTGCAGGCCGGCGTCAACGGCACCA
>DATINN010000075.1:0-2356 GCA_035474175.1 Mycobacteriales bacterium
CGACCGGGGCGCGAGCAGCTGGCCCGTGACCGCCGAGGTCGAGCTGTACGAGGCGCTGCCCGGCGCGCAGCTCGGTCACCTCGCGGCCGAGCCGGGCGAGGGCGAGGCGGCCGCGGCCGCCACCGAGCTGCAGCCGCTCACGCCCGAGATCGCCGGACTGCTGCTGCGGGAGCCGGGCCTGGGCCGCGACGGGGCTGGCCGCCGCCACCACCACGGCCAGCACTACATCCGGCCCTGGGCGGGCCGGCGCTACTTCCGGGTGCGGCCGCACGTCGGCGGCGGCCCGGCCGCCGCGCCGGGCCGCAAGCCGCGGCGCCGGATCTCCGTCGGGCTGAGCCTCACCGGGGCGGCGCCCGCGCTGCGGGTGCGGATCCGGCTGACCGAGCGCCAGGGCCACGAGCTGCTCAACCGGCTCGACCCGGCGGCGCGGCAGAAGGCCCCCGACGCGGCTGGCGCGCTGGCCGACCTCACCGGCCGGCTGCGCACCGTGCTGCCGCCCGCGCTCGTCCGGCGGCTGGTCAAGGCCGGGGTGGCGGCCGACCCCGCCGCGGCCGGCCCGATCGCCGACCGGGTCCTGGCCGGCATCCTCGCCGCCGTCTCGGAGTTCCTCGGCCAGCGGGCGCACCTGCTCACCGCAGCCGTCCGCGACCCCGCGCCGGGCGTCACGCTGACCGTCACGTTCGCCGGGATCACCAAGCAGTCGCTGTCGACCGAGCTGCCCGCCGGTCAGGTCTCGGTGGTCCCCGGCTGGGGGCGGCATGGCTGAGCCGACCGCCCCGGACCCGGTCGCCGAGGAGCGCGCCACCCTCCGGTCCGAGCTCGACCACTGGTCGGCGGCGGTGCGTGCCCTGGCCGACCTCGACGCGGTCGCGCCGCCGGCCGCCTGGTCCCAGCTCGAGTCCTACCTGGGCCGCAGCGTGCGCACCAGCCTGGCCGGCACCGCGACCCGGCTGGCCCGGCAGGCCGACCGGGTCGGGCTGGCGCTGGCCGCGGCCGAGGACGCCGCCGACCTGCTCCGGGTCCGCCGCGAGCTGCTCGCCCTGCGTCGGCGCTACGTGCAGGTGGAGACCGTGGTGGAGTTCTTCGCCGACGCGGTCGCGACGCGGGCCGACTCCCGGCTCGGCGCCGCCCTGCGCGGGCTGGACGCGCTCGCGGTCGACAGCATGGAGCGGGTGCTGCGGCCGCTCGGGATCGACGTCCCGCCGGTGCTGACCTACCTGGACAAGGGGCTCGGGGCGTCGATCCTGCGCTCCGGCGCCCGGCTCTGGGACGCCTCGCTGTCGCCGGTGGCGGCGATCAAGGTGACCCACCACAACCTGTGGCAGCCCACCTCGCTGGTGCACGAGACCGGCCACCAGGTCGCCCACCTCACCGGCTGGGACGCCGAGCTGGCAACGGCGCTGCACGACGCCCTGCGGCCGGTCGCCCCGCTGGCCGCGCGCTGGTGGCGGAGCTGGGCCGGTGAGGTCGCCGCCGATGTGTACGCGTTCGCCCTGCTCGGCTTCGCCCCGCTGCCCGCGCTCGCGACGGTCGTCGACGGCAGCACCCCGGAGGTGTTCCGGATGTTCGCCGGTGACCCGCACCCGTTCGGCTGGATTCGGGTCCAGTTCAACGCCGCGCTCTGCCGGTCCTGGTTCGGCGCCGGGCCGTGGGACCGGATCGCGCGGGTCTGGGCCCGGCGGCACCCGGCCGGCGCCGGCGACCCCGAGGCGGTCGAGGTCGCGACCCAGACCATGCGGCACCTCGGGGTCCTGGCCGACGTCTGCACCCGGACGCCGATGCGCGCCTTCGGCGGCCGGCCGCTCGCCGCGCTGGCCGATCCCCGGCTGGTCAGCCCGACCGCCCTCACGGCGCTCGCGCGCTCGGCCGGCCCAGCGCTCTACACGTCCAGCTACCTCAGGCGGCTGGAGTCGATGCGGATCCTGGCCTGGATCGTGCTCGACGCCGGGACGAGCGGGCCGCGGCCGGTGCCGGCCCAGCCGCTGGCAGAGGCCTGGCTGCGCCGCATGGGCGGCGAGCGGGCCGAAGCCGCCTGACCACCAACCTCACCTTCCCGCGACTCAGAGAGGACACCGACCATGTCGGGTAACGACAGCACCGGCCCCGGCGGGCCGGACCACCACGGGGACGGCGCCACCCAGCTGGCCCACGCCCTCATCGCCCAGCTCGAACGGATCGGTGGCAACACCACTCCGGCCTCGGGCCTCACCACGCTCGAGGCGCGGCTGGCCACCCACTACGCGCTGCTCAGCAACGCGCTGGGCAACTTCGGCCGGCACAGCACGGTCCGGCTGGGGCTGCTGTCCCCGCCGCCCCGGCTGGTGACCAAGGCCGGCGGGGCCGGCGGCGGCAGCTC
>DATINN010000076.1:0-2693 GCA_035474175.1 Mycobacteriales bacterium
GTGCTCGGGGCCCGGCTCCCGGTGCCGGCGCTGGCCGGGGTGTGGGCGTCGGTGCTGCTGGTCGGGGCCGTCGCGCTGCTGGTCGCGCCGGACCGGGGCCGGTGGGCCGCGCTGCTGCCGGCGCTGGCGCTGACCGGGGCCGCGCTGGCCGGCGGCTACCTGGTCCGGGGCCGGGCCGACGCGCGGCGGCGGCTGGGCGAGGAGGTGGTCCGGACCGACGCCGAGCGGGCCGGCCGGGAGGTGCTGCGGGAGCGGGCCCGGATCGCCCGCGAGCTGCACGACGTCATCGCGCACGGGCTGTCGGTGGTGACCGTCCGGGCCGACAGCGCCCCGCACCGGCTGCCCGACGTCTCCCCCGCCGCCGCGGCCGAGTTCGACGCGATCGCCGAAGCCGCCCGGCAGTCGCTGGCCGAGCTGCGGCACGTGCTGGGCGTGCTGCGCGACCCCGCCGCCGGGCCGGACACCGCGCCGCTGCCGGGGCTGGCCGAGCTGCCCGCGCTGGTCGGCGACGTGCCGCTGACGGTGACCGGCGCCGGGCCGGACGTGCCGCCCGCGGTGCAGCTGACCGCGTACCGGCTGGTGCAGGAGGCGCTGAGCAACGCCCGGAAGCACGCGCCCGGCGCGGCCGCGTCCGTCACCGTCACCGTGGACGGCGACCTGCGGATCTGCGTGGACAACGGGCCCGGCGCGGCCGTCACCGCCCCCGGTCGCGGGTACGGTCTGGCCGGCATGCGCGAGCGGGTCGCGCTGGCCGGCGGCCGCCTGGACGCCGGACCCCGGCCGGACGGCGGCTGGCGCGTCCTCGCCGTGCTGCCGCTGGAGGCGCCGTGACGATCACCGTGGTCGTGGTCGACGACCAGGAGATGGTGCGGGCCGGGATCGCCGCGCTGCTGGCCGCGCAGCCGGACATCGAGGTCGTCGGCGAGGCCGCGGACGGCGCGGCCGCCCTGTCCGAAGTGGACCGGACCCGGCCCGACGTGGTCGTGATGGACATCCGGATGCCCGGCATGGACGGGCTGACCGCGACCCGCAAGCTGGCCGGCGGGCCGAAGGTGCTGGTGCTCACGACCTTCGACGCCGACGAGAACGTGTACCGGGCGCTGCAGGCGGGCGCGAGCGGGTTCCTGCTCAAGGGGGCCCGGCCGGCCGAGCTGGCCGAGGCCGTCCGGGTCGTCGCGGCCGGCGAGGCGCTGCTGGCCCCGTCGGTCACCCGCCGGCTCATCTCCCAGGTCGTCTCGGCCGGGCTGGCGCCGTCGATGGCGCCGCGCGGCACCCCGGAGCTGACCCCGCGGGAGCGCGAGGTGCTGCTCCTGCTCGCCCGCGGCCGCTCCAACGCCGAGATCGCGGCCGAGCTGGTGCTGGCCGAGCAGACCGTGAAGACCCACGTCAGCCACGTGCTGACCAAGCTCGGCCTGCGGGACCGGGTGCAGGCGGTCGTGCACGCGTACGAGTCCGGGCTGATCCGGCCCGGCGGCTAGAAGACCCTTCGCTAGAAGATCGCGCGGCCGGTCTGGGCCAGCAGCGGGGTGATGGGCTGGCTGTACGTCGTGCCGCCGGAGGTGCAGTTGCCGGAGCCGCCCAGCACCATCGACAACCCCGACGTGCCCGCGAAGATCGGCGCGCCGACGCCGCCGGAGTCGGGGCAGATCGTGCTGCGGACCAGGCCGGTGATCGTGCCCTCGGGGAACGTGATCGTCGCGTTGAGCGCCGTCACGACCCCGCTGTGCAGGCCGGAGACCGGGGAGACCACCTTCACCTGCTGGCCCACGAACGAGTTGGCCGCCGCGGAGATCGCGATGACGGTGGCGCCGGTGCGGATGCCGTGCAGCTGCACGACGGCCGGGTTGTCGATCGTGATGAGGGTCAGGCCGGTGCTGGCGAAGACCGTGCTCACGAACCCGACCGGGGTGGCGCCGGCCGACCAGCGGGTGCCGACCGGGCCGCAGCGGCCGGCCAGGATGCCGCGGCCGGTGACGTTGAAGCCGAGGGTGCAGCGGCCGCCGGCGTTGGTGAGGGTGTCGCCGCCGGCGACGGTCACCGCCCTCGCCTCTACTGCCGCCGGGGCGGCTTGGGCCGGGGCGGCGCCGAGGGCGACTGCGAGAAGGGCGGCCAGCGCGACGAGGAACCGGACCATGAGGTCTCCTCAGGCAGGAATGGTACGAACACCATAGTTACGCAAAGAGATTGCCGCCAGCGGCTCGTGGGACGAACCCCACTCAGCCCGGGCATCCCGTCCGCGGCCATGATCGGGCAGGATCTGACCTGGCCCCGCCCCAGACGCACCGGAGGACTTGATGGCGACCGCCGCGCCCATGCCTGCCCGCTCGCTCGTGCTCGCCGACGTCATCCCGGGGGCGCGCGTCCGCGACGCCATCCTGGTCACCGGTGCGGCCCTGCTGACCGCGCTGCTGGCGCAGGTCTCGATCCCGGTCGCCGGGTCGCCGGTGCCGATCACCGGGCAGACGCTGGCCGTGGTGCTCACCGCGGCCGCGCTCGGGCCGGCCCGCGGGTTCGCCGGGCAGGCGCTCTACCTCCTGCTGGGCGCGTTCGGGCTGCCGTTCTACTCCGACGCGGCGCACGGGTGGGACGTCGTGTTCGGCGCGACCGGCGGCTACATCGTGGGCTTCCTGCCGGCGGCGTACCTGATCGGGCTGGCGGCGCGGCAGGGTCAGGACCGGCGGATCACCCGGGCG